>JABDQU010000159.1 GCA_013042105.1 Boseongicola sp. | reverse complement strand
ACCTTGAGATTATCGAGGACACGACGAAAATCTGGTGGGATTTGCGCCCGTCGCATCGCTACCCGACAATCGAAAGCCGGATTTGTGATGTGTCGCCGCGTCTTGAAGACACGCTGACGCTGGCGGCAATGACGCAGTGTCTGACGCGCATGCTCTGGCGGTTGTCCCGCAAGAACCAGCGCTGGCGGATTTACGACAAATTTCTGGTCGGAGAAAACCGCTGGCGGGCGCAAAGGTTCGGCGTGAAGGGCGGTCTGATTGACTTTGGACGCGGCCAGATCGTGTCCTTGAGCGAGCTGACGAACGAATTGCAGGAACTGGTGGAAGAGGACGCGGGTATTTTGCGCTGCACCGAGGAATTGGCGCGCACGCGTGAGATCGCCGCCAACGGCACAAGCTCGGACCGCCAGCGCGAGGTTTATGCCGGACGTCGCGAGTTGGGTGATGACCACGATACGGCGCTTGTGGCTGTGGTCGGGCATCTGATTGAGGAATTCACCGCTGATTTGTGAAACGCGCCACGGGTTCGTTAACTTTTGCGGGCGTTAACCTATATGAACAGATGGCGCCGCTTCGGACGGTGAGATGCCCTGAGGACTCCCATGAGCGACATCGAAATCCGGAAGACAGGTCGTATCGGGCGGATAACGCTGACGCGACCCGATGCCTTGAACGCCGTGACATTGAGTATGGTCAAGGCCATCTCGACCACCCTGCCCCAGTGGGCGGACGACGACGAGATCGCGATGGTTGTGATTGATGGCGTCGGAGAAAAGGCGTTCTGCGCGGGCGGCGATATTGCGGACATCTATGCTGCTTTGGTCGCCGGTGATCCCAGCGTCGCGCGTGATTTTTGGCGCGCAGAATATCGGATGAACGCGGCTTTGTTCACCTTTCCCAAACCCGTCGCCAGCTTCCTGCAAGGGTTCACGATGGGCGGCGGTGTGGGCGTTGGATGCCACGCCTCGCACCGGATTGTTTGTGCATCAAGCCAGATCGCTATGCCCGAAGTGTCGATCGGATTGGTGCCGGATGTGGGGGGCTCGCTGTTGCTGGCGCGCGCTCCGGGACGGGTTGGGGAATACCTTGGTTGCACGGCGACGCGGATGTCGCCAGGTGATGCGATATTCGCCGGATTTGCCGATTATTTCATTGATGAGGCTCGCTGGCAGGAGCTGATCGAAACGCTTGAAAAGACCGGCGACTGGACGGCGATTGACCGGTTTTGCGAAGCCCCGCCTGACAGTGAGTTGGAAGCTCAATACGCTGAAATAAATACGTTTTTCGATGGGGAGAGGCTGCGCGACACCCTGATCATGCTGCGCGCCTCTGACAGCGATTTTGCACGCGAAACACTGAAGAGGCTTGAGCGCAACGCGCCGCTGGCGACCTGCGGGGCGATGGAGCTGGTGCATCGGGCACGGGTGCGAGATCGTATCGACGAAGCCTTGCGCGGCGAGTTCCGCTTTGCGTATCGGCTTGCCGAACAGGGCGACTTTCAGGAAGGTATCCGGGCGGCCATCATCGACCGTGACCGCGCGCCGAAATGGGCGCATGCGGCACCGGAAGACCCGACCGCAACTGAGGTTGCCGCGATGCTGTTGCCGCTTGGCGCAGAGGAATTGTCATTAGAGGAGACGTCATGAAGATCGGCTTTATCGGGCTTGGGAACATGGGCGCGCCAATGGCGGCCAATCTGGTGGCGGCGGGGCACGAGGTCGTCGGGTTCGACACCGTTGCGCGCCCCGAAGGCTTGCCAATGGCGGACCATGCGGCGGACGCGGCGGCGGGCGCGGATGTGGTGATTACCATGCTGCCCAGCGGGCCAATTCTGCGCACCGTGGCAATGCAGATCGTTCCGGTGATGGAGACGGGAACGGTGTTTCTGGATTGCTCAACCGTGGATGTCGAAAGCGCGCGCGCGGTTGCAGACCAGGCTGGTGCGGCGGGTGTGATGTGCCTGGATGCGCCGGTTTCGGGCGGAATAGGTGGCGCGGCGGCCGGAACGTTAACCTTTATGGTCGGTGGCAGCGATGCCGCTTTCGAGATCGCTTCCCCACTGTTCGAGATTATGGGGCAAAAGGCCGTGCATTGCGGGCCGTCGGGCAACGGTCAGGCAGCGAAGATTTGCAACAACATGATCCTCGGCGCGACGATGATTGCGACTTGCGAGGCCTTTGCACTGGCCGACAAGTTGGGGCTGGAACGACAGGCAATGTTCGATGTGGTGTCGACATCGTCTGGTTATAGCTGGTCGATGAATGCCTATTGCCCCGCTCCGGGAATTGGTCCGACCTCGCCGGCGGACAACGACTATAAACCGGGATTTGCGTCCGAGTTGATGCTGAAGGATTTGCGCCTGTCACAGCAAGCCGCCGAGGGCGCGGATGCAGATACGCCGATGGGGCGGATGGCGCGGGATATCTATGCGCAGTTTGTCGAAGGCGAAGGGCGGACGGGGCTGGATTTCTCTGCCCTTTTACCATGGTTCGCGCGACGTGGGCGGATGTAGGGCCGCCCTGTTGATCAAGATCAAGGAAAACATCATATCTTTTGCATATGAATTGCCTCAACCTAAACAGGAGATGCACAATGTTGAGTAAAAATATGGGAAGTTTCGATCGCGGGGCGCGGGTCGTCGTTGGTCTGGCTTTGCTGATCGCGTTCTTTGCCCTTCCCGATCTCGGGCTGCGCTGGGTGCTTTTGATCGGCATCGTGCCGCTTGCGACCGGGCTTTTGGGCAGTTGTCCGGCCTATTCGATTTTCGGTGTTTCGACCTGTAGCACCAAGTAAATAAACGATTTTAGTAGGGGGCCGCATCCTGCTTTTCAGGAAACAGCCGCGCAAACGTCGGAGCGATTGCGCGGTTGACGACTGGCATCAGAGCAAGCCCAAGTGCCAGTCCCAGCACACCGTCAAGAAACGCGGTGACAAGCCACTCGACAAAGCCCTGAGCCGCAGAGACCGAGGCGGACACGCTTACGGCAATCGCGTGGATGGTGTCATAGGGCCAGTGCCAGCCCAACACTTCAAGGCCGTGAACGATGATATTTCCGCCGACCCAAAGCATGGCGGCGGTGCCGATCACGGCGATTGTTGTCATGACCGTCGGCATGGATTTCACCAG
>JABDQU010000156.1 GCA_013042105.1 Boseongicola sp. | reverse complement strand
CTTGTGGACTAGCCCTTCTTCAAAAATACTGCTTCGGTGCGCTCAAAGTCAGTGTCTGTATCGATGTCAAAAGAGCGCTCCAAAGGCATCTCAATCATTCCAATGCGCTCGGTTACAAACCCCGCATTCTCCAAAAACCAGTCGCGCGCGAAAACGTAAACCGCGCCATTCGGCTTCCAGACTGCGGGCAGAGACTGACGATTTGAGAAACAGTGCTCGGCCTCGCGAAGTGGCGCGAAACGATCACCTTCTCGGGTGCCGAACTTCAGAACACCGCGATCCACCTCACTCGCGCTTAGAACTAGATCGAAGTCCCCTCTCTGGTAAAGCGTAAGTGCAGCGCGAATATCCGCATCGCTTCGCAATGGGGATGTTGGCTGCAGCAAAACGATGGTGGTCCCCGCGAGGTGCGGGTCGCTCAGAGCATGCATCAACACGGGCGCCATTGGCACGCTGTCGTCGGCAAGCTCCTTGGGACGGGCAATCAACTTGAACTCCGAAGGCAACCCTTCCTCTATAAGAATGGCTCCGATGTCGGTTGTCACCACAACGTGTTCCGCTCCTGCTGACAGCCCCTGCTCGGCCGCGCGTCGCCACAACGGGACGCCCGCGAAATCCCGCGTATTCTTGCCGGGCGCGCCTTTCGAACCCGCTCGTGCGGGAACGACTGCGATGAAACCTGTCATGCGCTTTGCTCCATTTCTCGCTCCACAAGTTCAATAATCTTCGTTGAGGCACCAAGATTGGCCCGATGAAACTCCTCTGCCAACTGCGCAGAAGCGCCGCGCGCCCGGGTTAGCAACTCGGCCAGATTATTGGGCTCCTCGCAAATCGTTAGAACCCCGGCGCTGTGTGCTTCGCGGCCTGGAAACTCAATGGTCCAGACGTGTGGCCCGACGATAACCGGCTTGCCCAGCGCCAATGGTTCGATCACGTTGTGTGCGCCTTTTTCAACAAATCCGCCACCGACACTGACAACATCCGAAGCTGCCAGATAAAAGAACATCTCACCGAAAGAGTCCCCCAACAAGACGTCCGTTTCTTCCAGCGATGCTGTAACGGACAAGCTTTCATCGAGAAGATCCGACCGGCGCGCCATGGTCAAGCCCGCCCCTTCGATCAGTCTTGCAGTGCTTTCAAACACCTCCGGAGCCCGGGGAACCCAGATTATCAATGGTTTGGGAACCGTCCCGGCAAGTTTCGTGCAGGCACGCAAATAGGTGTCTTCTTCCCCTTCCACGACGCTTGCAAAAGCGTAAATAGCGCGCTCACCAACCAGAGATTTCAATCGGATGCCCGCAGAAACATGCTCTTGCGGCGGAGCGATATCGAACCGAGTTTCGCCAGCAACTTCGATCACCGGAGCGGCCAAGGTGCGAAAGCGATCTGCCATATTAGTCGATTTTGCCAACACACCCGCAGAGCGCGATACAGGGTGAGCGCCCAAAAGTCGAAAAATGGTCTTGGCCTTCGGAAAGCTCTTTTCGGGAATTTGAGCGTTAACGAACCAGAGTGGGACCCCTGCCCGAGCTGCGGCTTCGGTCATTGCGGGCCAGTATTCCATCTCGAAAACCAAACCTACGGCGGGTCTGGTTTGGGCAAAAAAGCCTGCCCAATACGTCAGTCGATCCAACGGTGCGTAGCCAATCACAACCTGCCCGCGCGCGATGTGGCCTCCAAGCGCGGCAATTGAGGCTCTACGCCCTGCTGGAGTAGCGTGGGTGATGATCAGGCGTTGATCTTTTGCCAAAAGCCCTTTGATCACCGGTAAGGCCGAGCGGAACTCGCCCAAAGACACAGCGTGAATCCAGACATCGACCGGGGTCGCCGGATAATCCCCTTTTCGCTCATCGAGATGATCACCGTAAGCGGGGTCCCGCGCGGCACGTTTGTGGAAATACTTCCAAACCAATGGCATCGCTACTGCCCACACCGCCTGATACAGCGACATGGCAAGCCGGTATCGCAAGGGTGCCGCCTTGGCGTTCGGAAGGCTCAAAGTCATTGCCCGAAAGAACCCGGCTTTGGTGGCAGACGCAAGGGCGCTTGTGACGCCCGCCCAGTTACCTGTAGACCTTTCTCAACACAGGAAAAGGACTTTGCACGGTATGAAGATTGCGCACAGAAAGATCGGGCCAACCGAGCCGCCGCTTGTCATCGCCGAGATTGGCATCAATCACGGCGGTAGCCTTGATGTCGCCAAACACATGGTCTCGCTTGCTGCGCGATCCGGATGCGAGATCGTCAAACACCAGACCCACTTTGTCGAAGACGAAATGACAGCCGAAGCGAAGGACGTGCTGCCCCCCAACGCAGGGGGCAAGTCGATCTGGCAGGTGATGGAGGAAAGCGCCCTTTCGGCTGATGACGAGATAACACTGAAAAACCATGCCGAAGACCTTGGTCTGATCTATATCTCGACTCCATTTTCCCGTTCTGCCGCCGACTTTCTGGAAGAGATTGGTGTGCCTGCGTTCAAAATCGGCTCGGGTGAGGCCGATCACCTCCCGCTGATCCGTCACATCGCGGCAAAAGGAAAGCCTGTCATCATGTCGACCGGCATGCAGACGATTGAAAGTATCGGTGCTTCTGTCCAAATTCTGGAAGACGCTGGCATCGAATACGCGCTCTTGGAATGCACCAACCTTTACCCATCCCCGCCGGAAATCGTTTCGCTTCGCGGTGTTACGGACCTGCGCGCGGCTTTTCCGAATGCGGTTGTCGGGTTTTCGGACCACTCAATCGGACCGGAAATGGCACTGGCCTCGGTTGCATTGGGCGCGTGTATCCTTGAGCGACACTTTACGGACACGCGCTACCGCGAAGGCCCTGACATCATCAATTCGATGGACCCGTCCGAACTCAGGCATCTGATTGATCGCTCGCGCGAAATTCACATTGCGCTTCACAACGAAAAGCGTCGGACATCTGCCGAAGAGCCCGTCTATCGGTTCGCGCGCACCAGCGTGGTGGCTGATCGCGACCTTCAGGAAGGCCATTTAATTGAGGAAAGCGACATCTGGGGGCGGCGTCCGGGTTCAGGTGAGATTGCCGGGTATGAGTTTGAAAAAGTCGTTGGCAAACGCCTCACCCGCGCTGTGACGAAGAACACCCAGCTTAAATGGTCGGATCTGGCGTGATCGGGTAATCCCTCAAAGGTTCGTAAACGGGTCCTTCGGGGCGTAGGTGGGATCGGAAAAGCGTAAGTGCAAAGGGTTGAAAGTCTGGCAATTCGACCCGACCGCGTTTTTCGAACACACGCGCGACCGCAGTTGGGTCGACAGTATTGCGTGCAAATCGGGTGAGAGTGACATGTGGGGCGAACCGACGTCTTGGGACCTCAAAGCCAACGCTGCGCGCTGTATTCGCCAATCGGCGGTGAAGCGCCTCAAGAGCCGGTAATGGAGTGACCCCTATCCAGATCGCACGCGGTGCCTCATTGCCAAACTGACCCAGCCCACAGAGTTTGATTTCGGGAAGGGCAAAACGCATTCCGTCAAGCGCGAGATCAAGCTCTTGTGTCATCGCATCCGTCGCGTCGCCAAGGAATACAAGAGTTAGGTGGAAGTTATCCCAAGGAACGAGACGACCCGGGGGCAGTCCCTTTTGCAAACCGGAGGCCGCATCGCGTAGACTATCAGGCAGGGAAATTCCCAAGAACAGACGCATTATGTCCAAGCTTTCAGGCGTGCACAAAGGGCGTCAAGCCTGCCATGCACGTCGGTTCTAAACTCACCTTCCCGGGGGGCATCCCGAAGGGTCGTGAACCAGTGTTCGGGCGGATTGCGCCCCGCCGCCCGTCCCGGCCAGGATAGCTGGCGCAGGATTGCTTCGGCTTCGCTCGCCAATCGCTCTGGGATTTCACGCTTCAGGAGTGTTCCCCAAACCCCGGTCCAAAGCCTTCCAACACTCCACGGATTATAGCCTCCGCCGCCGAGGACCAGATAGCGCGGAGCCATGCCATTCAACGCATCGACAATCGCCCAATGCGCATTGTTTGAAAGCATCAGACGCGACAAGGGATCTTCGGTCACGGCATCCGCTCCGCATTGCAGGATGATCGCCTCTGGGCGAAACGCCTGCACAAGCGGCAATATCAATTCTTCGCGGATTGCTTCCATTTCGGTGTCATTGAAACCACGTGGAACCGGAAGATTGAACACACTCCCTACCCCACGGTCCTCCAAGTGCCCTTTGAAAGGCCAGCGACGTTCTTCGTGCACCGAGATCATCAAGACTTCTGGATCCGTTGCAAAGGCATGTTCAACCCCATCGGGGTGGTGGGCATCAATGTCGATATAGGCGATGCGCCGGACACCATATTCACGCATTGCGAGGATCGCCAGAACAGGGTCGTTGAAATAACAGAACCCGTTGGCGTGATCCGGCATGCCGTGGTGGGTGCCTCCTGCCGGAGAATAGAGCACACCCCCGTCTTTCAGATGCTCACCAGCCCAGATTGCAGCGCCAGCTGCCGTTGCGGGTCTGCGATACATCTCGCCAAACACCGGATTTGCATGGGTTCCAAGGTTGTAGCGCTTGCGCACTTCATCCGAGACTATTCCCTCGGCTTCTGCTTTCATGACTGCCGCCACATACTCCGGGTGGTGCCATGCCGACAAAGCTTTCGGCCGTGCCCGCGGACTTCGCACCCAATCGTTCGGTGCAAGCCATCCCAGCGCGCCTGCAAGATCCATAACGGTTGAAACACGCGGGATCGCCAACGGATGCCACGCACCATAGGTCGAGTTGCGGTAGATTTCTGACGAAATCAGCTTTGGAGATGATGGTGGCGCGATAAACAACAGGTGAGCTCTATGTGCGGGGACATCTGAGAGTATTCTTTGCTATCCTTCAACAGGATGTTAGCTTTTCCGAAAGATAGCTCCGGTTAAACCAAGACAAGTCAGACGGTCGATGAAAATGAGCATGGCCAAAATCAAGCAGCAGGCGCTAAACCTCGAGAAGTATACCAAACGCGATGTGCGCACACAATTTGGCGCGCTGTGCTGGCGTCGGCGCAATGGCAAGGTTCAGGTTCTGCTTGTGACGACCAGAAAATCCAAGCGCTGGATCATTCCAAAGGGATGGCCACAAGATGGGGCCACACCGGCGCAAGCAGCGATCACTGAGGCTTGGGAAGAAGCGGGTGTGAAGGGCAAGGTTCGCACAATTTGTATTGGGATTTTCAGCTATCTCAAAGGCTTGCCCGGGGATGAAACGCTGCCCTGTGTTGTCGCAGTCTTTCCAGTGAAGGTCACATCTCTTGCGAATGATTGGCCTGAAAAGAAGATGCGAAAACGAAAATGGGTCTCTCCCAAAAAGGCCGCAGCTCTCGTATCGGAACGCGAGTTGGCCGGTATCCTTTTGAGTTTCGACCCCAGAGACACCTAAATGCGCAGCCTACATGGCTGAAACCATCCAAATTCTCTGGAGATTGCACGCTAGGACTGGTTATTTGTTCAAATCGGCATACGTTTTGCCGCAGTAAAAAAAGCAATCTCAGGGAGAGAGAAATGATTCATGTGAAGAGAGTCGCACTGGTTGCGGCGATGGCTGTTTCATTCGGCGCAACTGCGCAGGCGGAAGAAGCGAGCTATGTCCTTGCGACGGCATCAACAGGAGGGACATATTACCCGGTTGGTGTTGCTCTTTCGACTTTGGTGAAGGTCAAGCTTGAGCCCGGTGAAAAGATCGGCATGTCGGCGATTAGCTCTGCAGGTTCGGGCGAAAACGTTCGTCTACTGCGCGAAGGGGAAGCGCAGTTCGCCATTATGCAGGGCCTTTTTGGAAGCTATGCCGCGACTGGCACAGGACCCATCGCGGAATCCGGTCCACAAGAGAACCTCCGTTCCATTACGATGCTGTGGCAGAACGTTGAGCAATTCGTTGTTGCGTCGGACGTGGCTGGTGATGGCACTGTTGCGGTGCTGGCCGACCTCAAAGGCGAGGGCATGGCGCTTGGTCGTCAGAACTCGGGAACAATTGGTTCCAACCGCACACTCTTGAGCGGAATGGGCATTGATATGGACAACGACTATGAGCTCGTATTTGCGGGTTACGGGCCGTCTGCCGAAGCTCTTCAGAACGGCCAGGTGAAGGGTATCGGAACACCCGCTGGTGTGCCGACTGGTGCAATTTCCCAGCTTATGGCCGCAGCAGGTGATAGCGTTACTCCGCTGGACGTCACCGACGAGCAGTTGGCAATGATGGACGGCGGACGCAACCTCTGGACGCGTTTTGTGATCCCGGCAGGCACGTATCCAAATCAGGATGCTGACTGGAATACGATTGCGCAGCCGAACTTTCTGGCGACAAATGCCGATATTCCTGAAGAAAACGTCTATATGATCACAAAGACGATCTATGAGAACCTTCCATTCCTTCAGGCGATTCACCCGGCGACAAAAGCAATGGCCATTGAAAAAGCGATTGCAGGCCTGCCAGTGCCGCTGCACCCGGGTGCCGCGCGCTACTATTCCGAACAGGGTATCGATATTCCTGAGCGTCTGATCGCAAACTAATCAGTGTTTCGCCCGCTTCACGCGGGCGATTTACCGGGGGACTTTGTCCCCCGGTCCCCCTAGGATACTTAAACCAAAAAGAAGGGGGTCGTCGATGAACGACGATGTTGAAGTTCAACCGCCCAGTCTACGTGAGTTTGATGGGTGGCCAGTCTGGCCGCTTCATGGGTTGTGTCTGTTCATTGCCGTTGGTCACATCTACGTGGCATTCGACCCCTTCATTTCTGAGTTTCAACGCAATGCCTACCACTTCGCGGGCTTTGCTTTTCTTGCCGCCGTTTATAATCCAGTGTTTCGCGGCCAGACCCGAAGCAGAGGCTTGTTGGCGTTCGATGTCACCTTTGGGGCTGCTGTCGCGGCGGCGGCCATATACATCCCCTACGCGGAGACCCCCATCTATGACAGAGGTGTGAATCTGATCACGCTGGACTGGATTGCGATCGGGCTTTGTATTCTGGGCGGATTGGAACTGACACGTCGTCTTACGGGATGGGTCATTCCCATTCTGATTATCACGGCGCTGACCTATGTGGGTTTTTGGGGGCAGTATATCGGCGGTGTCTTCAGTTTTCCCGGTCTGTCATGGGAGACCATCGCGTTCCGCTCGCTGTTCGGCGATGATGCTATGTTCGGCACGATCGCCCGAATATCCTCGACCTTCGTTTTTTTGTTCATCATTTTTGGCGCCTTTTTACTAAGATCTGGCGCAGGAGACTTTGTGATCAACATCGCGCAAGCCGTGGCCGGCCGGATGGCAGGTGGTCCCGGAATCGTCGCTGTGATCGCAAGCGGGCTGACCGGCACGATCTCGGGCTCGGCCGTGGCGAATACCGCGTCTACCGGCGTTATTACCATTCCCCTGATGAAGAGGGCCGGTTTTCGCGCCCCTTTCGCGGGCGGCGTGGAGGCAGCCGCTTCGACGGGTGGGCAGTTGATGCCGCCAATCATGGGGGCCGGTGCCTTCGTGATGGCAAGCTTCACGCAAATCTCTTATGAAAAGATCGTGGCAGTCGCCGCGCTGCCCGCTCTGCTTTATTTCCTGTCGGTCGCATTCTTCGTCCGCATCGAAGCCAAACGACTTGAGCTCCAGCCGATGGAAAATGACGGCGAAACGCTGGGGTCGGCCTTTCGCAAAGGTGGTGCGAGTTTCGTGATCCCGATTGCTGGTCTGATCACGATGCTTGTCATGGGTTTCACACCAGCCTACGCGGCGGTTTTCGGCATTCTGGCGGTAATTGCCTCAAGCTGGCTGACGCAGAACCCAATGGGTCCGCGCGCTGTATTGGAGGCTCTGGTCATGGGCACTAAAGGTATGATTATGACCGCAGTGCTGCTGTGTTCGGTCGGCCTCGTGGTCAATGTGATTTCGACAGCCGGAATCGGGAATACTTTCAGCCTGATGATTGCAGGCTGGGCTGGCGGGAACCTGCTGATCGCTCTCACCCTCATTGCAATTGCCAGTCTCGTCCTGGGGATGGGCCTGCCGGTGACAGCCGCCTACATCGTCATCGCAACGCTTTCCGCACCCGCAATCGCGGGGATGATCTCGGATCGTGTGGTGATTGATGCGCTGGCCTCGGGCGCATTGAATGACGGGGCGAAAGCCGTCTTGATGCTGGGCGCGCCGGAAACGATGAGTTTGCTTTCAGGGCCCATACCCATAGAGCAGGCAACCGAGATCATCCGGGCATTGCCCTTGGAAGTCGCGGCACCTTTGCGCGATCTGACAGTTCCCCCCGAAGCCGCAGTCGCTGCGGTTTTGTCGGCGCATATGATCATTTTCTGGCTCAGCCAGGACAGTAACGTGACACCGCCCGTGGCGCTGGCATCTTTTACCGCGGCCGCGATCGCAAAAGCGCCCGCGATGCGGACTGGCGTAGAGAGTTGGAAGTTGGCGAAAGGTCTTTATATCGTCCCGATGCTGATGGCCTATACACCGTTTCTATCGGGCGACTGGGGTGCGGCTCTCATCATTTTTGGCTTTGCGGTGTTTGGGATTTACGGTCTGGCGGGCGCATTGCAAGGATGCCTTGAACGGCGTTTGAACTGGCCAATGCGCGGGTTTTCGGCTTTGGCAGGCGTTGCCTGCCTATGGCCGGGGATTGTCCTTGTGAACATTGCGGGTGTCGCGGGCGTGCTGGCGCTTTTTGCCCTCAGCTTGAGGATCGGTCACGCGTCGCCTTCGGTGGCAGACGCCGCTAATTAATGGCGTTGAACCGAAAATTGAAACTTAGCGCTCTGTGCCATACAAATCGACGAAACACGACATAACCGGTTTAATGCAATGATCCGATACAATCTGAAATGCGAGAACGACCACCAGTTCGAAAGTTGGTTTCAGTCGGCAGACGCTTATCAGAGCCTTTCCTCGGCGGGTAAGGTGGAATGTCCGGCGTGCGGCTCCCTAAAAGTCGAAAAATCTCTAATGACTCCGGGTGTGACGACATCGCGCAAGAAGGCGACCGCGGCAGTCGAAACGCTCGCTTCACCGGGCGCGCAACCGGTCATGTCAGACCCTGACCCCGAAATGGCAGCCGCGATGGAAAAACTTCGCAATCATGTCGAGAAGAACTCGGATTATGTGGGCCCGGATTTTGCGAAACAGGCAACGGCCATGCACCTCGGTGATGTGCCTTCGCGGTCGATATATGGTGAGGTTGCCCCGGAAGATGCGAAGCGTTTGGCTGAGGATGGTGTCCCTGCATTGCCCCTGCCCTTCATCCCAAAGGCGAAAACGAACTAATTCGTCGCGCCCGTGCGCTCTTGTCCTGTGCCGGGCTATCCCTTAACAGGCGCTCGAAGACAAAGGACGATGGCGAAACAATGCCAACACTTGTGATGAAATTTGGTGGCACATCCGTGGCCACGCTTGACCGCATTCGGCGCGCCGCCAAGCGCGTTGGTCGTGAGGTCGCGAACGGGTACGACGTGATCGTCATAGTTTCGGCCATGTCAGGCAAGACGAACGAGCTTGTCGGCTGGGTTGAAGAAACCTCACCGTTGTTTGATGCACGCGAATATGATGCGGTTGTCAGTTCAGGTGAGCAGGTGACAGCCGGTTTGATGGCGCTGACACTTCAGGAAATGGACGTGCCCGCGCGGTCATGGGCGGGGTGGCAGGTTCCACTGAAAACAAACTCGGCGCATGCCTCGGCGCGGATCGAAGAGATCCCGACAGACAACATCAACGCCAAGTTTGCCGAGGGTATGAAAGTTGCTGTGGTCGCCGGTTTTCAGGGTATCAGCCCAGAGGGCCGCATTACTACGCTGGGTCGCGGCGGCTCGG
Organism: Boseongicola sp.; assembly: GCA_013042105.1. Lineage (GTDB taxonomy): Bacteria > Pseudomonadota > Alphaproteobacteria > Rhodobacterales > Rhodobacteraceae > Boseongicola. The sequence goes on along the minus strand of JABDQU010000156.1, from coordinate 2,546 downwards.
ACACGACTGCGGTCGCATTTGCCGCCTCGTTTGGAGCGGATCGCTGCGATATCTACACAGACGTCGATGGTGTCTATACCACGGATCCGCGGATAACATCGAAAGCCCGCAAGCTTGATAAGATCGCCTTTGAAGAAATGCTTGAATTGGCATCACTGGGCGCGAAAGTTCTGCAAACGCGATCGGTTGAGCTGGCGATGCGATACAAAGTGCGCCTCCGCGTGCTTTCAAGTTTTGAAGACAATGATGACAACGCGGGCACTCTGGTGTGTTCGGAGGAGGACATTATGGAAAGCAATGTGGTCGCTGGAGTCGCCTTTAGCCGCGACGAAGCCAAGATGACGCTTTTGAGCGTTGCCGACCGCCCGGGTATTGCTGCTGCGATCTTTGGCCCCCTCGCAGATGCATCTGTGAACGTGGATATGATCGTTCAGAATATCTCGGAAGATGGGCGCACGGATATGACCTTTTCGCTGCCGGTCAATCAGATTGCGCGTGCGGAAAAGGCGATGGATGAAGCCAAGGCCTCGGGTGAGATCAACTTTGCTGAACTCGTCACCGATGCCGATGTTGCGAAGATCTCGGTCGTTGGAATTGGCATGCGCAGTCACGCCGGTGTTGCGAGCCAGATGTTCAAGGCCCTGCGCGACGAAGGCATTAACATCAAGGTCATCACGACGTCCGAGATCAAGATTTCAGTGCTGATCGACCGCAAGTACATGGAGCTGGCCGTTCAAGCGCTCCACGATACCTTCGGTCTGGAAAAAGCGGCCTGAATTACCGCTGTTCGGTCTGCCAATTTGGGTGCACCCATGGCGCGCGTTCGTCGCGCGGCAGGGTTTTGCCCAAGATGTGATCGCTTGCCTTTTCGCCGACCATGATTGACGGCGCATTCAGGTTGCCATTGGTGATCTGCGGGAAGATCGAACTGTCCGCAACGCGCAGGTTCTCCACACCAATCACACGACATTCCGGGTCAACAACGGCCTCGGGGTCATCTGCGCGTCCCATTCGGCATGTCCCGCACGGATGATACGCGCTTTCTGCGTGTTCGCGGATAAAAGCGTCAATATCGTCGTCGCTGACGGTGGTATCTCCCGGCAGGATTTCGTGTTTGACGAAGGGCTTGAACGCCTCCTGCTGAAAAATCTCACGCGTTAAGCGAACTGCGCGGCGGAAGTCGATCCAATCCTGCTCGGTCGACATGTAATTGAACACGATATCGGGTGCGGCTTTTGGATCGGACGACGCCAGTGTGACCGAACCGCGCGACGGGCTGCGCATCGGCCCGACGTGCGCCTGAAAACCATGTCCTTCTGCCGCAGCTTTGCCGTCGTATCTCACGGCCATCGGCAAGAAATGGAACTGGATATCAGGATACTCGACACCAGCGCGCGAGCGAATGAACCCGCAGCTTTCGAAGTTGTTGGAGGCACCGAGACCTGTTTTGCTCATCAGCCACTGCGCGCCCAGAACGCCCTTCCAGAACAAGGTCCAGTATTTATAGAGCGTGATCGGCTGGCTTGAGGCCATCTGGAAATAAACCTCCAGGTGGTCCTGCAAATTCTGCCCAACCCCAGCCCGGTCTGCGACGACGTCGATCCCATGTTCGGCCAGATGCTTCGCGGGGCCAATGCCCGAAAGCATAAGCAATTTTGGCGAGTTGATCGAAGAGGCCGCCAGAATGACCTCCTTTTTCGCATGGATCACCTCAACTTTGCCGCCCCGAGACACCTCAACGCCTACGGCGCGCCCATCTTCAATGACCACACGCTGCACCAATCCGTGGACCAGATCGCAGTTGGCGCGCTTCAGCGCAGGCCGCAGATAGGCGTTGGCTGCTGACCAACGCCGGCCTTTCCAGACGGTTTGCTCGAATGGGCCGAAACCCTCTTGTTGTTCGCCATTATAGTCGTCGGTCGTCTCATAGCCCGCCTCGCGCCCTGCTTCGACAAAGGCATGATAGAGCGGGTTCTTGCGCGGGCCTCTTGAGACATGCAATGGACCGTCGTTGCCCCGCCAGTTGGGGTCACCGCCAGATTGCGAGTGCCAGTTTTCCAGCCTCAGATAGTAGGGTAGAACATCCGCGTAGGACCAACCTGACGCCCCCATCTGCGCCCATGTATCGAAGTCGCGCGCGTGACCACGCACATAGACCATGCCGTTGATTGAGGACGATCCACCGATCACCTTGCCCCGCGGAACCACCAGCTTGCGATTGCCCAGATTTGGCTCGGGTGCGCTCATGAACCCCCAGTCATAACGTGACATATTCATCGGATAGCTGAGTGCGGCAGGCATCTGGATAAACGGCCCGATATCTGTGCCACCGTATTCGATCACCAGCACCGAATGCCCCGCTTCGGACAAGCGGTAGGCCATTGCACACCCCGCCGATCCCGCACCAACAATTACATAGTCCGCCTGCATATCAGTCTCCGATCTCATGTTCGATAAACTGCATCACGTGGCGCGTGGCCGCTTCACCATCTGGCGACACGTTTGCGAGCCCTTGATGCAGGTAGAGCCCGTCGATCAGGGCCGCT
>JABDQU010000155.1 GCA_013042105.1 Boseongicola sp. | reverse complement strand
GAGTTCTATCTCCTCGATGACAGCGGCGAAACGCTGCAACCCCCACCGTCACCCCGCTCCGGCAAACGACGTCTCGGCGGCGAGATCCTCTCGATCCGCGCGCTCGACGCTTTCGACACTTTCTTTGCCGAGCTTTACGAGGCTTGCGAAGCCATGGGCATCCCGGCGGAAACCGCGATTTCCGAAGCGGGCATGGGTCAATACGAGATCAACCTCGTTCACGGCCCCGCCATGCAAGCCGCTGACGACGCATGGCTCTTCAAGATCCTCACCCGAGGTCTCGCCCGCAAGCACGGCTTTGCCGCCAGCTTCATGGCCAAGCCCTACACCGACTGGTCCGGCAACGGGATGCACGTGCATTTTTCGGTGGTCGACAAGGACGGCAACAACATCTTCGACAACGGCGGAGACCGTGGCACCGACGAATTGCTCTATGCTGTCGGGGGCTGCTTGCAAGCGATGAAAGATCAAACCCTGATCTTCGCCCCCCATGGCAACAGCTATGAACGCCTCGTCCCCGGCGCACATGCGCCCACCGGCATCGGCTGGGCCTATGAAAACCGCACCGCCGCCATCCGCATCCCCGCAGGCCCTTCCGCCGCCCGTCGGATCGAACACCGCGTCGCAGGTGGCGACATCAACCCCTACCTCATGCTCTCGGCCGTCCTTGGCGCCGCGATCCAGGGCATTGAAGACAAAACCGTCCCGCCGCAGGCGATCAAAGGCAATGCCTACGCGCGCCAGCTTGAGACCCTGCCGTCAGACTGGGAAACCGCAATCGATCTGTTCGAAAAAAGCGCGCACATCCCGCGCATCCTGCCGAAACAACTGATCCGCAACTTCGTCATGACCAAACGGCAGGAATTGCAGTATTACGCTGAACTGTCGCCGGACGAACGCATTGACCTCTACCTCGACACGGTCTGAATCAGGCCCAGCGCCTCATCCGTCGCCCCCGGCCCATACTTGTCCTTGGGCGGCATAGGACGGTCTCGCCAATGCGGCTCAAACGTAAAGGTCGACACCGACCGACCCTCCGGCAATGCTCCGTTTCCCTTCCCCCGCGCATAATCATAATAGAGCTTATTGATCTCTTCCGGCGTCACCTGCTGCGCGTGCGGCTCGGCCAGACACGCCGCTCGCCACCGTCGCACGCGATCGTATTCGGCACCCTCTGGCAGCTCAAACCCTTCGTAATATTCAAGAAACCAGAACCGCATGAACATCGGCGTAAAGATCACCTCCGACCATCCAAAGCGACCAAAAAAGAACGTATCGCCCGGCGCATAGTCCACCAACACAGCATCCATCTCACGATATAGCTTCAGCATCCGCTCGCGAAATTCGTCGCGCTTCGCCTCATCCTGATTCATCACCATCATGTAACCAGCGGTGGTAAAGGCCCCCTGCTTTTCGACCAGAAGACTCTCCAAAGCATGCTCATGCGGATCAAGTCGTGCCACCGGAGGGTCAGGAAACATGCTCTCGATCATCCGCAAGATCACCATGCTTTCCTTGATCGCAGTCTTGCCCGGCACATCAATCACCGGCATCGCGGTCGTCCCCTTGGTCAGCTCCAAAAGAAACTCAGGTCTCGGCTTGGTGATATCGACCGTATGAAAATCGACCTCATCGGACAAACCTTTCAGCGACAACAGGATTTCAACACGCTGGCTGAACGGACAAACGGGGATGTGATACATGGATAAAGTCATGCCCTTTAACTGACACCTGACCCGGGCTTTTCAATCCCAATGCTCGTTTACGCCAAGCATTTGTCGAAAAAGCACTAGCGTTTCCACCCATTGAGGCAGAAACCAAACCCAAGCCTCTCGAAAGCCACGCCACATGCGCCTCATCGTCTCGTTCGCCGCCCTGTTTCTCTCGATCGTCTTCCTGCAACTCGGAACCGGAGGCCTCGGCCCTCTCGATGCGCTCTCCGGCGTGCAACTTGGCTTCACCACGGCACAGATCGGCCTCCTCGGCTCGGCGCATTTCGTCGGCTTCTTCATCGGCTGCTGGCTGGCCCCCCGCCTGATGGGATCCGTTGGCCACTCCCGCGCCTTCGCCGCCTTCACCGCGATCGGCACCATCGGTATCCTCGCCCATATGATCGTGATCGACGCCTACGCCTGGGCGCTCATGCGCGTCATGTCCGGCCTTTGCATCGCAGGCTGCTTCACCGTCGTTGAAAGCTGGCTGCAGGCAAAAGTCTCGAACGAGACCCGAGGCCGGGCGATGGGCACCTACCGCATCGTCGACATCGGAGGCTCTCTTGCCGCCCAACTGATGATCTCGGTCCTCGAACCCGCAAACTACGTCTCCTACAACATCCTCGCCATCATCTGCTGCGCCGCCCTGCTGCCACTTGTGATGACGCGCGCAGCACAACCCGCCATGCCCCAGGCCCCGCGCCTGCGCCCCGCCCTTGCCTGGCGCATGTCGCCGCTGTCGTCCGCCGCCGTGATCTCGGCTGGCGTCACGACCGCGTCCTTCAGGATGGTCGGCCCGATCTACGGTATCGAGGTCGGCCTCAGCGTCGATGAAATCGCGCTGTTCCTTGCCGCTTTCGTCCTTGGTGGCGCGCTTAGTCAATATCCCGCCGGATGGCTGGCAGACCGCTATGATCGCCGCTGGGTGCTGGTCTGGCTGTCTGTTTTCGCAATCGCTTCCTGCGCCATCACCGTCGCCCTTTCGACCGGAGGCTCCGCCGCCGTTCTCGTCGCCGCCGGCGTCTTCGGCTTTGCGACCTTCCCAATCTACTCGGTCGCCGCCGCCCACGCACATGACTTTGCAACGGATGAACAACGCGTCGAACTTTCCGCCGCGCTCATGTTCTTCTACGCCGTTGGCGCCATCGCTGCACCTTATGTGGTCTCAACCCTGATCGACAAATACGGCCCTGAAGCGATGTTCGCCTTCGTCTCGCTGGCGCATGTGATTCTCATCGTTTTCAGTCTGCTGCGGATGCGCGTGCGCGAAGCCGAATCCAAAACCAACTATATCTATGCGCCGCGAACCTCCTTCATTATCGGGCGTTTGCTGGGGAAATCGCGCGAGAAAAAACCTGATACGCCAGACAGTTGACGGACAAGGGTCGCTCTGCCTAACCTGCGGACTTCAACTGGTTGGGGGACCGGGCTCTTATGTCTTTGCAACGTCTGACACTTCTGCCCATGGCAGAAGCAAAACGCGCAGCGCCGCGAATTCACCTGAGCAAGCTGGCCAAACCGCTGCCCAAACCCGTTCAGATCGCCGATGTGACCTCAATCACCCGCATGGCCCAGGGCGGCCGGTGGCGCACCGAAGCGATGCGCAGCTATGATCGTCCCGTCCTGATCTGGTTCACCCGGGGACAAGGCCGCATCACAATCTCAGGCCGCTCCGGCGGATATGGTGCCCACAGCGCCATATTCCTTCCCGCTGGCACAATGCACGGCTTCACCGTCAACCCGGCAGTCCTTGGATCGGTCGTGCGCCTTTCGGACGGCGACTGGCCGCAGGAACCCGTCCACCTGCGCCTGCGCGAGGTCCGCCTTCACCGCGAACTGACCGGCATGATTGACGCCATCGAGCGCGAGCAAACCAGCGACGCATCCGACAAGGATCGCGCCATTGCACATCATGAAGGGCTGTTGTCGATCTGGTTCGACCGCACCCGCGCCTCGCTGAGCGACACCGATCACACCGACCCGGCCCTTGTGACGGCGCTGAAACTCACCGAAGCCTTCACCGCACTTGTCGAACGTGATTTCTGCCGCCCCTTGGGCGTGCAGCACTACGCCGCGCAACTTGGCGTCACCCCGACACACCTCACACGCACCTGCCGTAAGGCAAGCGGGCGCGCCGCGCTCGATATTCTGTCAGATCGCCGCCACTTCGAAGCCTGCCGTTTGCTGAAGGATACCGACCTCGCTGTATCCAAAATCGCCCGCCAAAGCGGATTCGCATCCCCCGCTTATTTTACGCGCGCCTTCCGTTCTAAAAGCGGTTTGAGCCCGACCGAGTTCCGACTCGCAAGGTGACGCTGCGTAAATTAGGTGATTCGAGGGGAAATGTCGTTTTTTGACTATTAAAATGTCGTAAATGTTACATGAAATGAGCGCCGATGCGTTGACCTTCGACCAGATCCATGCGGGAATAAGCATGGAAGAAACGCAGGGGCGGGAACCCTTTGCATCGCGGTGGCCTAACTCAGGGCGCTGCAACCACGAAAAATAAGTCTGACAGGGAGAAAGACTTTATGAAAACCAATGAAAACACGCTGTCGCGTGTCCATCCTGCTGCGGAAATGTATGCGCGTGAAGTTGCGGAAGGTAAGTTGAACCGCCGCGAATTCATCACACGTGCGACCGCACTTGGTGTCGCGACGACAACTGCCTACGGCATGATCGGGGCAGCAGCACCCGCACGCGCTGGTGGCCACGCTCAGATGGGCGGCACAATGCGCATCCAGATGGAAGTGCGTGCACTGAAAGACACCCGCACATGGGACTGGAGCCAGATCGCGAATTACGCGCGCGGCACGCTTGAGTATCTCGTGCAGTATAACAACGACGGTTCCTTCACCCCGATGCTTCTCGAAGGCTGGGACGTCAACGACGACGCAACGCAATACACTTTGCGCGTGCGCCCCGGCGTGACATGGAACAACGGCGATGCCTTCACGGCTGCCGATGTGATCAACAACATTGCGCGCTGGTGTGACAAAGACGTCGAAGCCAACTCGATGGCCGGTCGTTTTGCAACGCTGATCGACCCGGACACCAACAAGCTCATCGAAGGGGCTGCAGTGGCGACCGACGATCTGACAGTCGTTCTAAGCTTGCCAAACCCAGACATCTCGCTGATCGCGGGCATGGCGGACTATCCGGCAGCGATCGTGCACCCATCGTTTGACGCAAATGATGTGATGAACGCCGTCGGCACAGGTCCGTTCCTGATGACGTCGCTGGAAGTTGGTGTGAAGGGTGTGATCACCAAGAACACCGAGCACAACTGGTGGGGCACCGAAGTCTTCGGCGAGCCACCGCTCGATGCGATCGAATACATCGACTACGGCACAGACCCGGCAGCATGGCTCGCGGCCATCGAATCCGAAGAAGTCGACTTTCTTTACGAGTCGGTTGGCGAATTCATCGACATCATGAACGACCTCGGCCTTGTTCAGACCGAAGTTGTCACCGGTTCGACCATCGTCGTGCGTCCAAACCAGCTTGCTGAGGTTGACGGCATGAAGCCATACGCAGACGCCCGCGTCCGCAAGGCGATCTCGATGGCTGTCGATAACTCGGTTTGTCTTGAACTGGGCTACGGCAACCGCGGTGTGACGGCTGAAAACCACCACGTTGCGCCGGTTCACCCTGAATATGCCGAACTTCCACCGCTTGTGCGTGACGTCGAAGGCGCGCGCGCACTGATGGAAGAAGCGGGCATGATGGACTTCGAGCACGAGATCATCTCGATTGACGATGACTGGCGCAA
>JABDQU010000087.1 GCA_013042105.1 Boseongicola sp. | reverse complement strand
GTTGATGAATTTACGCCGCGTGTCGATTGATACGCGGCGATTTTCTTTTTTTGTTAGTCTTTCACTCAGGGTCAGCGTCCAAGACTGGCCCATCCGGTGCTCCATGGCGCACTGAAACCGGAGGCAGACGTGAGCTTATCCCTTTCCGCGAACAGGCGGCGCATCGTCTTGATTCTGTCTGTCATGGTTCTGGCGTTTTCTGCCGGTCACATCATGCAGAATGTGTTGGCGCGCGACATGAATATCGCCGTTCGGAATATGGCACCGGATGCGGAACCCACACTTCGCAGATCGACACAAGCGCCGGGCCTGCCAGTGCCGCCCGCCGCGACGCTGACCCCGTTTGAAGCCCCCGACCCTGTTCCAAGCGACCGTATAACGGACGATCCACCACTTCCGGAACTGCCACTGGAGGATGCCTCGGTGCTGCCTTTGGACGTGCCTTGCCGTGTTGCAGTGGATGCCGTTGCCGGAGATGCGGGTGTCATCTGGTTAGAGGTTTCGGCGCCGTGTTCGGCTGGCGAAATCATCACCGTGGCGCAAGAAGGCATGGCAGTGGAGTGGGCGCTTGATGGCGCTGGCCGTCTTTCGGCTGATTTGCCTGCGATGACGGTCGCGCCGGTCATTGAAGTGAAATTTCCGGGAGGCTTGAGCGAAGCGGTTCGCGTGATCCTCCCAGATGTTGAAGACTTGGTTCGGGTGGCTTTGGTCTGGGAAGGGCACAAGGTTTTGGGGCTTCATGCGCTGGAGAGTGGCGCAAGCTATGGGGAAAGTGGCCATATACACGCCGCCTCGCCCGGTCGCATCGAGACTGGGGGATCGACTGGCTTTCTGGTGCAGCTTGGCGACGGGTCCGGCAGAATGGCAGAGGTCTATACGCGTCCGACCGGACAGGGGTCGGTTCGGTTTCTGGCGGAAGCGGGTGTGTCCTCGGAAAGCTGCGAGCGGATCGTTACGGCGACGGCCTTGCAGACGGATCAGTTCGCCGGTGTGATGTCGCGTGAGCTGCAGCTTACTATGCCAAGTTGTGACAATCTTGGCGACATCGTTTCTTTGACGACGCTGTTTCGAAACCTTCGGATCGCTGCGCGCTAGAGATAGCCTGCGCTTTTAAACGAGAACTCAGCGGATTTTCCGATCACCAGATGATCATGCAGCGTCAACCCAAGTGCGCGCGTCGCGCTTTCGATTTGTGCCGTCAGGTCGCGGTCGCTTTGTGATGGCGTAGGGTCGCCGGAGGGGTGATTGTGAACAAGGATCATCGCCGAGGCATTCAGTTCCAGTGCGCGTTTCAGGACTTCGCGGGGATAGACCGGCACGTGATCGACGGTGCCTTCGGCTTGTGCTTCGTCAGCGATCAGGACGTTCTTCCGGTCGAGAAAAAGAACGCGAAATTGCTCGGTTTCGAGATGAGACATCGCGGTGCGACAGTAGGTTAACAGCGCTTCCCAGGACGACAAGACGGGTGATTTCAGGATGCGCGCCCGCGCCATGCGGTGGGCTGCGGCTTCGATCAGTTTGAGATCACTTGCGACGGCGGGTCCAACGCCGCGCACGTCCGTAAGCCGTGAAGTTGGCGCCGACAGGACGCGATTGAAATCGCCGAAGGTCTTTAACAGGCGGTTTGCCACGGGTTTTACGTCGCACCTTGGAAGCGAGCGGAAGAGGACAAGTTCAAGAAGTTCATAGTCAGGAAGTGCGCCCGTGCCGCCGGATTTGAAGCGGTCGCGCAGACGTTCCCGGTGGTTGGCGATATAGGACGGCATCCGGCCTTTCGCGCCAGTGACAATCAGTTCCTGTCCTTCAAACAGCGGCAGTGGTGGTTCATTGAGAAAGGGGTCGGCCATGGGCATGAGGCTGACCATTTCTAGGTGAAGAACGTGTTAATTGAGGTGCTGTTTTTGCGCGATCTTTGGGGCTTCGCCCCCGCGCTGCGCGCTCCCCCAGGATACTTTTAAACAGAAGAAGGGCGTTTGAGTGTGCCGGGCGGGCGTTAAACTTAACAGATGTTAGGGTTAATGATGGGTGGGGGATCGCGCGCCAATTATGCGGGGCGGCGTTCGTGAAACCGTGGTGGTCGGGAGTGCTAAGCGCGTGACGCGCCACGGAAGCGATATCGAGGGGCTGATGCATCCATGGGACGATGGAGTGTCGTCTGACACGCGTCCCGTATCAGATCGGGCGCAGTTGATGTCGCCCGGTCTTTTGCGCTTAGCCCTTCATGCCGTCCCAGAAGGTTTTGACCTTTTTGAAGAAGCCGGAGGTCTCGGGATTGTTTTCCTCGGAGAGCTTTTCGAATTCTTTCAGCAACTCTTTTTGTTTTGCGGTCAGATTGACGGGAGTCTCGACCGCCAACTCGATGAACATATCGCCCGCCGGGCCACCACGCAGTGCGGGCATGCCTTTGGAACGCAGGCGCATCTGACGGCCTGATTGACTGCCAGCCGGGACTTTGACGCGACTTCGGCCGCCGTCAATTGTCGGGACTTCTATGTCGCCGCCCATGGCTGCTGCCGTCATCGACACTGGCACGCGGCAGTAGAGTTGTGCGCCATCGCGTTGGAAAAGGTTGTGTTCGGCGACTTCGATGAAGATGTAGAGGTCGCCCGTTGGTCCGCCGCGCAGACCGGCTTCGCCTTCGCCAGCCAGCCTAATGCGCGTGCCGGTTTCGACGCCAGCGGGAATGTTCACGGACAGAGAGCGGTCCTTTTCGACCCGGCCCGCGCCGCCGCAGTTGGTGCAGGGGTTCTGGATGATCTGGCCCATGCCGGAACATGTCGGGCAGGTGCGCTCGACGGTAAAGAAGCCCTGTTGTGCGCGGACTTTGCCCATGCCGGAGCATGTCGGGCAAGACGTCGGTTCCGCGCCGCCTTGTGCGCCTGTGCCTTCGCAAACGTCGCATCCGACCGCTGTCGGGACCTGCACCGTTTTGTGCAAGCCCGAGAAGGCATCTTCCAATGAAATCCGCAGGTTATAACGTAAATCCGAGCCGCGCACCGCGCGGTTTCCACCGCCTCCGCGGCGTCCGCCCATCATGTCGCCAAAAAGGTCGTCGAACACGTCTGAGAACGCGCTTGCGAAATCGCCCTGTCCGCCGCCACCGGGGCGTCCGCCCATGCCGCCCTCGAAAGCTGCATGACCAAAGCGATCATAGGCCGCCTTTTTGTCGGCGTCCTTTAGAACTTCATAGGCTTCGTTCGCTTCTTTGAACTGAGCTTCAGCGTCTGGATTGTCGGAGTTGCGGTCGGGGTGAAGTTCTTTCGCCTTTTGGCGATAGCCCTTCTTGATCTCATCAGCCGACGCACCTTTCGAGACTCCGAGCACATCGTAATAATCGCGCTTTGCCATTGGGTGTCGTCCTCTTGGAACACGAGGGCCGGCCCGAACGGATCAGGCCGGCCTATTCGCGTTACACGCTGATCTTAGTCGCGCTTTTCGTCGTCGAGATCTTCGAAGTCGGCATCGACAATGTCATCGTCTACACCGCGCATCTCTTCTTCAGGATCGGCCTCGCCGGACTCTTCCTGCTGCGCTTTGTAGATCGCTTCGCCCAGCTTCATTGCCGATTCCGTCACGTTCTGGATGCCGCCGCGGATTTTGCCCGCGTCTTCGGTTTCCATCTGCTCGGTCAGGTTGGCAATCGCCAGTTCGATGACTTCGATCGTGGTTGGATCGACCTTGTCTTTGTGCTCTTCCATCGCCTTTTCAGTCGAGTGGATGAGGCTTTCAGCCGCGTTCTTGGCCTCAACAAGGTCCTTGCGATCCTTGTCCGCTTCGGCGTTGGCCTCGGCGTCCTGAACCATTGCTTCGATATCCTCGTCCGACAGTCCGCCAGAGGCCTGGATCGTGATCTTGTGCTCTTTGCCGGTGCCCTTGTCTTTGGCGGTCACCTCAACGATGCCGTTGGCGTCGATGTCAAAGGTCACTTCGATCTGCGGCATGCCGCGTGGCGC
>JABDQU010000152.1 GCA_013042105.1 Boseongicola sp. | reverse complement strand
GGCAGAGAACGCGGAGCGGTCGCGCAAAACGATTTGCGCAATCATCGCTTCGATATCGGCTGGTGTCGTCATTTTGTGTTCGCAACCTTTCGATACACGCTAGGGTCTGCGCCCGGGTTGTCAAACAGAAGTACCCGCGCCTGCGGGGATGAAGCGCAGACGCGGGCACCTTGGGTGAAGGTTGGGTCGCGCGGTTTACTGCGCAGTGATGACACTCATAACAAGGTTACCGTCGATACGGATCGGCCCATCTTCCTTCGCCCCAAGCGTATATTCAAAAATGCCTGTCGCCATGCCGCCGGTTTCGGCGTGCACCATCAGCATCAGCATATCGCCAGGCATCACCGGCTCGGTCAGGATCGCGGCGACATCTATGTTTTCGCCTTCACGCAGCGGTGCGTAGCCCACGACCGGACCCGGCGCCATGTCGGCATCCGTGCGGTGAACGACCATCCAGCCGTTTTCGCCGGCGATGACTTTCTCTGCGCTGACGATGCCGTTCTCTACGGACTGATCTGACGCCATGGCCATCGGCGCAGCGGCGTGTCCGGCTGCGAAAGCGGTGGTTGCAGTGAGTGTGGCGGCAATTGCGAGTGTGATAATCTTCATAGCTGTCTCCTGTCATTTCAGAGCTTTTTGGTAGTGCTCGAAAGGAGACACGGCGCGGTGCGGTCAAAGGTTTCAAAAACATTCGAAAAAATCTGCCTCTTGCGGCCCTATACCTGTTTCAGTCCCTGCACTGAGAACATTGCTGCAACAGATCACATCGACGACTGGTGGGGCGTTTGAGATTGCGCTACTCGACTTCGGCTTGAACCTGACCCCAGGCGAGAAGCGTGAAGACCGCTGTCCCACCGATTACGTTGCCCACAAGAACCGGAACGAAGAACCCCATGAAGGCAACAAAGGGGTCCAGGGTTCCCTGAAGGATCAAGAACCACATTTCGACGGATCCGGCGATGATATGGGTAAAATCACCTGCGGCGATCAGCCAGGTAAACAGGACGATCAGGATAACCTCGTTTCCGGATTGCGAGGGCATCATCCAAACGATGGCCGCAATCAGGATGCCTGCAGGCACGCCGCGGGCGAGCGATTCAAGCGCAGGCATGCCGGTGGCATGGTTCGAAAGCGCATCAATCGCCTCAAGCATCGGTCCGGCGAAGGCGTTCGACCAAAGGATAAACGCGGCGGCAACAAGCGCGCCGACGACGTTTGCAAGAAGCACGATGCCCCATACGCGCAGGGTCGCCATCAGGCACGCGCGCGAGCGTTCTGCCACAAGGGGCAGCACTGTTGTGATGGTGTTTTCGGTGAAAAGCTGCATCCGCCCCAGGATCACCAAGAGGAATCCAAAGCTGTAGCCGAGGTTTTCCATCAGGAACCGCCACGACGTATCGGGTAGGTTCACGCGCAGAATGGCTTCGCCAACCACCGAAAAGCTGATCAGGATGCCAGCAGCTATTCCGGACCAGATGACTGATACCACAGGGCGATTCAATTCTTCTTCACCATGCTGCCGGACAACATCGTAGTTTCTCCGTGACGCTGGCTGTTCCTGCTTGGTCGCGCCTTGCATGGAGTGTCTCCTGATATTCGGGGGGGCTTGGTTCAGGGGGCGGCCAAGAAAGCCGCCCCCTTGATCTTTGGTGCTTCAGGCGAAGCGCTGCATCGCTTTTTCAAAACCTTGCTTCAGCTCTTTCCACGAGGCTTCCGCGCTTGCGCTCAGGTCGTCCCATGCCTCACCGCTGGAGGTTTGAAGTTGCTCAACAAGGTGTTGTGCTTCGTCACGCTTGGACTTCATATCGTCCAGCTGCGCCTTGTAGGCTGCCTTGCTGTCGGCCTCTGCCTCGGCAATGCGGGCTTCCATTTCCTGGATTTTGGCATCCCACCGGTCGAGACGGGCTTTGGCTTTTTCGACGTATTCACTACGAGTTGTCATAACTTTGATCTCCTTTCCGAGTTAACTGGTTGCGGGCAAGCGCCGTTGCTCACGCGTTGGCGATAGACCGCAGCATCCAGATTGCCTTCTCGTGGCTATACATCCGGGCGTTCATCAGATCTTCGGTCGCGCCATCGTTGTTTTCGGCCGCAAGAGCAGCGGTTTCGCGCATGCGGCGCACAAGGCTCTCATTGTCCGAGATTAACTGCTCAATCATGGCCTGTGCCGAGCGCAGGGTATCTTCTTCGTTCAACTGCGTATGGCTGATCGTATCGGCCATCGAAAGTGGCGCGATCTCACCCAGCGCACGTATACGCTCGGCGATCTGGTCAATCGCTTCGAATAGGTCACGGTACAACCGTTCCGTCATTTCGTGGATCGGTTGAAACAAGGGGCCTTTGACGTTCCAGTGATAACCTTGGGTTTTTATGAAAAGCACCAGGCTGTCTCCGAGCACGCCTGTGAGGGCGCCTGCGATCTGCGTATCCTTTGCGATCCCGGTGTGCGGGTCGGACTTGGATGGTACGGTCTTGAGTGCAGGTTGTGTCATAAATCTCTCCTTTCACGACACTACCTAGGCATTGTCCGAAAAAATACAAATAAAATCATATACTTAACATATGGATGCCATGGTGTCTGCATGACCTCAACAGCCTGCAGGGGGTTGTGAATATACTCTCGTGGAGTAAGTTACGTCAGTGAGGTAGAGATGACTGAAAACGACAGGCCACCAAAACGCACTGAGAAGCTTCAGCTGATGCTGGGGCCGGACGAGCTTCAGGCGATTGATGACTGGCGGTTCGAGAACCGTTTGCCTTCACGAGCAGCAGCGATCCGCGAGTTGATCAGACGGGGCCTGTCGTCGGATGAGTTTTCAAATCCCCCGGACGACGTCGCGTCTGGTGACTTCCGAATTGTAGAGTGATGACACAGGCAGGCGCCGTCGGTGGCGTTTACCACATGGATTTCTTCGCGCGCTCGGGCCATTCGGCGTCGTAGGCGGCACCGCCGACTTCGCCTGCGGTGTTTTCTTTCAGTATCTCGCCGGGTGTTGGCAGGTCATCGCTTTCGTCGCCGGCGGTCCAGAGGCGGGCGCGCATGATGGCGCGGGCGCATTGGAAGTAGATTTCAGTGATGTCGATGAGGATGACGGAACGCGGGTGGGCGCTGTCGCGCTCGAACCGGGTGAGCATCTGCGGATCGGCGGTGATCCGGGCGGTGCCGTTCACGCGCACGACGCTGGTTGAGCCGGGGACCATGAACATCAGTGACACGCGGGGGTCTCGGACGATATTTCGCAAGCTATCCATGCGATTATTACCGCGCCAGTCGGGCATGGCGAGAGTGGTCTCGTCGATCTCGGTGACCACAGGGCCGTCATCGCCACGCGGGCTGCCGTCTGTGCCTTCGGGACCGACCGTGGTCAGGACGCAAAAGCGGCTGGCCATGATCCAGCGGCGGTAAGTCGGGGTCATCTGGTGCGCGACTTTGCGCAGGCTGGCGGCCCCCGGTTTCGCGTAGAGTGCTTCGAGTTCTTCGATGGTTTTGATCATTTGGGCGCGCGTGCTTCGGCGAGGAGGCGGTCAGAATGGGTTTCAACCTCGGCTTCAAGTTTCACCATGAATTCCTTGATGCCAAGGCCCGGTGGGATGGGGTCGAGGAACTCGACAACCGCGGTGCCGGGTTTGCGCAGAAAGCCGCGCTTGGGCCAGAAGTGGCCAATATTTGTGGCGACGGGAACGCAGGTTTGGCCAAGCTGGTCGTAAAGGATGCCAGTGCCGGCTTTGTAGGGCTTTTTGTCGTCGGGCGAGACGCGCGTGCCTTGGGGGTAGATCACCAGTTGTCCGGGATCGGCGCGGCCCTTTTCGACATCGGCCTTCATCTTGATGATGGCTTGTCCGCGTTTGCCCCGGTCGACGGGAATGCACCCCACCCGCAGCGAATACCAGCCGAGGAGGGGGGCGTAGATCAACTCGCGCTTCATGATGAATTTGCCGCGCGGGATGGCGCCGTAGATGACGATGATATCGAAGAAGGACTGATGTTTGGCGGCGACCATGACTTCGTCGGTGGGGGGTGTGCCACGCACGTCGACCTTGAGGCCGATCATCCATGAGGCGCACCAGATAATGAAGCGACACCAGCTTTGGGTGGCTTTAACGGCATATTTGGCGTCGTAGATCGAGGCGGGGGCGTAGGCGATCGCGTAGACCAGCATGGACAGATACATCGTGATGTTGAACAGCATCGAGCGGATGAATTGCATGCTATCCGGCCTCTTTTAGGCGGCGCGCGGCGGCGGCGCGGGTGGCAGCGAAGGCAAGCACGGCGGCGGCCAGCGGGACGAGGAAAGGCCAGATCCACTCAAGGCCCTGAAACCCGACCGCGCTGGCGAGGCCCCCGCCCGCGACGGTCGGGATCAGGGCGACGGCGATGAGGCCAAGGAACGCACCAGCGGCGGCCCCAGCGAGGGTTCTGAGCGTGAAGCGGCGGGTGAAGGCGCGACTGATATAGCGATCTTCGGCCCCGACGAGGCGCAGGACGTCGATGACCTGACCATTGGCGGAGATTGCGGCGGAGGCGGCAAGGGCGACGGTAACACCGGTGACGGAGGCAATCAGGATCAGCGCCGTGAGCGACAAGGTGCGCAGGCCTTGAGCGGCATCGACCATTGGCGCGCGCCAGCGGCCGTGGTCGTCATAGACCGCGCCCGGAGCTTCGGCAGCGAGGCGTTGGCGCAGGCCGATGACGTCAGGGCCGTCTTCGGTCAGTGTGACGTCGATGAGGATTGGCAGGCGAAGGGTTTCAACGGGCAGGTCCGAGCCGAACCACGGCTGCAATAGGAGAGCCTGTTCGTCGTCCGAGAGCCGCCGCGTGCCGCCGATGCCGGGGGTTTGCGACAGGATGGTTTCGACTGTGTCGGCTTGCACGTTGGCCATCTCGGCAGGGGCAGAAATCCGCACAGTTGCGGTGTCGGACAGCGAGGCTTCCCACTCGGCGGCTTGCCGTCCGGCGGAGAGCGCGAGGGCCAGAACGAAGACCGCAAGGAACGCCATGGCGGCGGCACAGGCGATGGTGAGAGCGGCTGTGTAGCCGGTGCGTGGCACGACGCTTTCGGCGGATTTATCGCCTTGGAGCAGCGTGAGAAGCGCGTTCAAAGCTCAGCTCCTGCAAGTTCGACAGCGCCGTCACGCAGGCGAAGAACACGTGAGGAAACGCGGGTTTTCGCTTGTCTTATCAGAGACATGTCGTGGGTGGCGCAGAGCACGGTCTTGCCAAGACGGTTCAGTTCGATGAGCAGACCGAGAATCTTCAGGGACATTTCCCAGTCGACATTTCCGGTCGGCTCGTCCGCCAGAATGATGTCAGGCGAAAGGATCACCGCACGGGCAAGGGCGGCGCGTTGACGCTCGCCACCGGACAGCTCGGGCGGGCGGTGGTCGGCGAGAGCTTGCAGGCCGACCCAACCGAGAAGGTCGTTCATATCCGAGCGCGCGCGTTCGATGTTGCCGCCGGAAACGGTGACGGGCAGCAGGATGTTTTCTGCCACGCTCAGGTGGTCGATGAAGCGGCAGTCCTGATGCACGACGCCGATGCGGCGACGCAGGCGGGCGATGGTGTCGCGGTCCATGTGGCCCGTGTCGTCGTCGAAGAATGTGACGCGGCCCTCGGTGGGCTGCAATTCGCCGTAGCAGAGCTTGATCAGCGTGGTTTTGCCTGCACCCGACGGCCCGGTGAGAAAGTGAAAGCTGCCCGGCGCAAGCTGAAGGGACACGTCCCGAAAGAGTGTGCGGCCAGAGTAACTCATGGCGGCTGAGGTCAGCTCGATTGCGGATGGGTCTGCCATGTCGCGATGCTTTTGCCCCAGACGCGGGCGCGGTGCAACGATGCTTTGAGTTCGGTCCAGAAAGTGTTAAAAGCGCACGAACGCTGAAACGGTCTGTATTGAACAAGGGACCGGCGGCAGTGAGGCCAAATAAGAGCAAGGTCACCAAGATGCGACTGATCTGTCCTAATTGCACCGCGCAATACGAAGTCGATGCCAGCATGATCCCCGATGAGGGGCGCGATGTGCAGTGCTCGAACTGCGGGCATACATGGTATGAGCTGAAGCCTGCGAAGGAGGCTTTGGCGGCTGAGGCTGACCCGGCGCCTGAGGTTGTTCCTGAGCCGTGGGAATCGCCGGAGGCTGAGCCAGAGCCGGAACCAGCTTATGAGCCGGAGCCAGAGCCGGAAGTGGAACCCGAGCCTGAACCTGAACCTGAACCGGAGCCTGAACCGGAGGTCGTGGCGGAGGTGCCTGAGGCGGACGATGATCCTGCTGTGTGGAATGCCGAGCCGGAATCTGACTGGGAGCAGGATGACGGGCTAGACGAGGTTGCAACACCCGAACCCGATACGAAAGAGGATGACGACGAGGCTGACGACAGTTGGGATTGGCCGGAGACACGGTTGGTGTCCCCTGCGACCGACCCCGACGGGCCGTCTGACAAGCCGTCGAATATGCGCCGTCCTGCGGATGTGGCGGCGATGGATTTGCTGCGGGAAGAAGCCGAGCGCGAGATATCGCAGCGCAAGTCCTCGACCCCGTCGACGCTTGAGGTGCAGACCGATTTCACCTTGAGCGCACCGGAAGACGAAGAAACCCCGTCGCGGGCATTGAAGGCGCGGATGGCGCGTCTGGATACGCGCGATGCGATGGCCGAGGCGGAAAGCGAATATGTCGAGCCACGGCGCGAGTTGTTGCCGGATATGGACGAGATCAACTCGACTTTGGGTCCGACGGCGGGTGAAAACACGCGGCATGCGCGCACGCCCGAACAAGAGATCGAGCACCGCAGGGGGTTTCGGCTTGGGTTTGTTGCCTCGGTTGGGATCGCCGCTTTGATGGTTATTTCATACGTCTGGGCACCGACGATTGCATCCTTGGTGCCGGGCACGGAAAGCGCGTTGATCGGGTATGTCGATACGGCAAACGCGGCGCGCGATGCATTGGATGCGCTGTTCGGCGGTGGGGCTTAACGCCGTTTTCGCGATACTTTGCGTTTTTTGGCCGAGGCTTTGGATTTGCGTCTGACCGGGCCGCCGCGACGGCGTGACATTGGCCCGCGTTTTGGGGCTTTGCCGTCGGCTTCGATCAATTCCAGCATCAAACCACCGGTGACGGGCACCGCTTCGGCAAGGCGCACCGTCACGCGTTGACCAAGGCCAAGCGTGAAGCCGGTGTCTGCGCCTTGCAGCGTTTGATCGTCTCCGTCGAAGTGGAAAAATTCCGAGCCAAGCGAGCGCACGGGGATCAGCCCGTCCGCGCCGGTTTCGTCCAGTCGCACGAAGGCGCCGAAGCGTTGGATGCCGGAAATCCGACCTGTCAGTTCGGCGCCGATGCGGTCGGACAGGAAGGCGGCGAGGTAGCGGTCGGTGGTGTCGCGTTCTGCCACCATTGAGCGGCGTTCGGTATCGGAGATGTGTTTGCCGGTTTCTTCGAGCGCGTCGGCGTCTTCGAGTGTCAGACCGTCTTTTCCCCAGCCGTGGGCGGAGACCAGTGCGCGGTGCACGATCAGGTCTGCATAGCGGCGGATGGGCGAGGTGAAGTGCGCGTAGGCTTTCAGCGCGAGGCCGAAGTGGCCGAAGTTCTGCGGGCCGTAGTAGGCTTGCGTCATCGAGCGCAGGGTAGCCATGTTGATCTGTTCGGCATGGTCGGTGTCGGCGGCATCGTGCAGCAGGCGATTGAGGTGCGCGGTTTTCAGGACCTGCCCTTTGGCAAGTGTCAGGCCCGCCGTTCCGGCGGTTTCGCGCAGGGCGTCGAGTTTTTCGGGGTTGGGTTCTTCGTGGACGCGGAACAAAAGCGGTTGTTTCTTCTGGATCAGCGTTTCGGCGGCGGCGACGTTGGCGAGGACCATGAATTCTTCGATCAACTTGTGCGCATCGAGACGGTCTTTGAAGGCGACGGATGTGACGTGGCCTTTTTCGTCGAGGACGATCTGGCGCTCGGGCAGGTCGAGGTCGAGCGGCTGGCGCGCGGCGCGCGCTTTGTTCAGGGCCTCGTAGGCGGCGTAGAGCGGTTTCAGGACGTCATTGAGCAGTGGCGCGGTGCGGTCGTTTGGCTGGCCGTCGATGGCGTCCTGCACTTCTTCATAGTGAAGCGAGGCGGGGGATTTCATCAGACCGCGGGTGAATTTGTGGCCGATTTTTTCGCCTTTGGCGTTGATCTGCATGGCAACGGCGATACAGGCGCGCGGCACGCCTTCATGGAGCGAGCAGAGGTCGCCTGAGAGGCGGTCGGGCAGCATCGGCACGGCGCGGTCCGGGAAATAGGTGGAGTTGCCGCGTTTGCGCGCCTCGCGGTCAAGGGCCGAGCCGGGGCGGATGTAGTGGGCGACGTCGGCGATGGCGACCCAGATGATGTGGCCGCCTTCGTTCTTGGGGTCGGTATCGGCATGGGCGAAGCAGGCGTCGTCGTGGTCGCGGGCGTCACTGGGGTCGATGGTGATGAGGGGCAGGTCGGTGAGGTCTTCGCGGCCAGTCAGATCCGCGGGCTTCATCGCATCGGCTTCGGCGATCGCGTCGTCGGGGAACACGTCCGGAATGCCGTGTTGGTGGATCGCGATGAGGGAGACGGCTTTGGGTTCGGACGGATCACCAAGTCGCGTGACGATGCGTGCGCGCGGCAGGCCCATGCGATCTTTCGGGCCGGCCTGTTCGGCTTCGACAAGTTCGCCGTCGCGCGCGCCATGGGTGGCGTCGGAGGCCACGCGCCATTCGCGGTCAGCGCCCTTGTCGATCGGCAGGATGCGGCCCCCTTCGGCGTGTTTGCGGAACACACCCAAAACGCGGCGGGGGTTGGTGCCAATCCGGCGGATCAGGCGGCCTTCATAGTCGTGGTCGTCGCCCTTGACCTTTGTGAGGCGCGCAAGAATGCGGTCGCCAGCACCGAGGGCCGGGTCGGAGGCGCGCAGGATCAAAAGGACGCCGGGCTCGGGGCCTTCGCCTTGCCACTCAAGCGGGCGGGCGAAGAGATCACCGTCAGCGTTGGGTTCGGTGACTTGCAGGACGGAAACGGGCGGCAGGCTTTCGGGGTCACGGTAGGTTTTACGGCGCTTTTCGATGTGGCCGTCTTCGGCGAGTTCTTTCAGCAGGCGTTTGAGGTCGATCCTTGCCGCCCCTTTGATGCCGAAGGCCTTGGCGATGTCACGCTTGTTGGTCTGGGTCGGGTTCTCCGAGATCCATGCGAGAATTTCATCTTTGGTGGGGATGCGAGCCATGGGTTCGGGCTAGCATGGTGGCGCGGTGGCGTCACGAGGGTTTTGCGGGGGAGTTGCGCCGCGCTGCGCGCGTCGCCCCGTGGGGCTCTGCCCCACACCCCGGGATATTTTGAAACAGAAGAAGGTCAGAGGTCGGCTGAGGTGTCGACGTCTTGCAGTGTGGCTGTGAGCGCTGTTGGTTTGGGGAGGGTTCTGGCGGTGTCTTGCAGGGCGTGGCAAGTGGACCAGCGGACGTTTTGGAACAGGGTTTGGGGTGCGCGGGCGGGGTGTTTCAGGCCGACAAGCCAGTAACCTCCGTCGGGGGCGGGACCGAGGACGGAGGCGCTTTGTTTCAGAGTTCTGAAGGCGCACGTGATGTGGGAT
>JABDQU010000146.1 GCA_013042105.1 Boseongicola sp. | reverse complement strand
GCACCCATATGACGAACCGCACAATCCCCAAGAAACGGCATCGAGCCGTGCGCGATCTCGCCATGCGTTTCAATTTCAGCCCACCAGACGCCGCGGTGTCCAAGACAGATGCGGTCTTTCTGCAAGGGTTCGGGAATAATCACGTGTTGCACACGCTCTGGAGCAAAAAAGCCCTTCTCCGCCAAGTAGGCAACGCCGCCATAGCCGCCGGTTTCCTCATCGGCGGTGCCCGAAACCTCAATGGAGCCGGCGTAGTCGGGACAAGCTTCAATGAAAGCTTCAACGGCGATAATCGAGGCGGCCAAACCACCCTTCATATCACATGTGCCGCGACCATAGATCTTACCGTCTTCCAGTTCACCTCCGAACGGATCCTTGGTCCAACCTTTGCCAACCTCAACAACATCCGTGTGCGAATTGAAATGAACGCAATCGCCCGCGTGCGTCCCTGTATGGCGCGCGACGATATTCCACCGCGGGTAACGATCACTGTCTCCGGGTGTGCCTTCGCCACGCACAAACTCCGTTTCAAATCCTGAGGCTTCCAAGCGCCTGTTCAGGAATTCGCATATCTCAAGGTAGTGATCCCCTGGTGGGTTTATCGTTGGTATTTGGACAAGGTCCTGCGTCAGCGCAATCAAATCATCCCGGCGCTTGTCGATATTCCGATAGATTTTTTCAATGTCGGCTGATTGCATTTTGCGCCCCGGCTACGTGGTCAGCATGCCGCCACCAGCCCCATTTATCAATAGCTTGAACCGCTCCGACAAGCCTCAAAGGTCAAGTTCAACCAGTCCTTCCGGCCCGGCTGCACGTGACTGGCATGTGATGAATTTGCTTTCACGTTGTGACTTGGAAAGAACGAAATCCCGATGCTCGACATCCCCCGCAACCAGTCCGCAGACACAGACCCCACAAAGACCGTCCGAGCACTTCAAATCGATCGGAATGCCGTTCTCGATAAGAACATCTGCAGCGGATTTGTCGGCTGGCACTTCAAGCAGTTGCCCTGTTTTTGCAAGTTTCACCGTAAAAGCATGATTTTCATACTCGGGTAGTTCCGGCACCGAAAAGTATTCCAAATGCGTCGCTTCTTCAGGGAAACCTGCGTCTTCAGCCGCCTGCAGGACCGCACTCATGTATCGATCCGGCCCGCAGGTATAGACATGAGAGCCCTTTGCATACCGATTGAGGAGTGAGGCCAAATTAGCCCGACTTCCTTCGTCAGAAACATGCAACTTCACGTGTTTTGCCCACGGAGCATTATTCAGGTCGGACAAAAAGCCAGCACTGGCGCGGGAAGGCACTGAATAATGCATTTCAAAGCGACGACCAAGCGCGTGCAAGCGGTGAGCCATCGCGATCATCGGTGTAATGCCAATACCACCGCCCATAAGGAACGATATTTCGGCGTCTTCAATCAGCGGGAAATGATTGATCGGGCGCGATATGAAGATCTTGCGCCCTTCGGAGAAGATTCTGTGCAACAGTGCGGACCCGCCGCGTCCTGCGTCCTCGCGCAAAACGCCAATTTGATAGGTCTTGCGATCCGAAGGTTCTCCGGACATGGAATACTGTCGGAGGAACTCAGGCGCGACGACGATATCAAGGTGCGCGCCAGCCTCCCAAGCAGGCAGATCTTTCCCGTCGATGTCCCGAAATTCAAACTTGGTAACATCCGCAGTCATTGCTTCTACTTTCGTGCAGATAACGCGAAGAACGGGACTTTCCCCGTCGTCGGCAAACCGATGAATATGGCTGTCCTCGCCCGCATCCTTACGACGCTGATATTCCTCGGCTGTAACCAGTGCCTGATAGGCCTCTATGCCAGCCTCGCGGTCCATCGCGAATGGATAGGGCCATGGATGCGGCGCGAGATTTGCCGGGTAGACAGCCAGTGTCTGATCTTCATATTTCAGGTCAAGGTTCGGCTGAAGATCACGTTCGTTCACAGGCTTGACTGTGGGACGATAGGCCCCGTCTTCGGATAATTCCAGATCCCACCACCACTTCTTGACTGGATTTAAGCCACCATTGCCTATCATGTCATCCAGCTTCGCAAGGGCAGGGGCGGCCTTTGGAATATTCATCGCCGCCCAGCGAAATGGCTTTTCCGCAAACAGCCCTTCCAGATTCCACGGGCATGTCTTCATGCAGCGCCCACACATCGCACCACCTTCCGTAGTGATCCTGTAGGTCGCGCATTTCTGGCTGTCCGACTTCCATATTTCGTAGCCATTAAACATGAGCTTTGGTCCGGCCGTGATTGCCCCGCTTGGACACTCACGTGCGCATTTGTTGCAGGAGTCGCAGAAGGACTGCATCCCGAAGTCTATCGGTTTGTCATGTGCCAATGGCATATCCGTGGTTACGACACCGGACTTCAGCCGCGGTCCGAGGAACGGGTTGAGAATGACTTCCCCAATACGACTGACTTCTCCGAGCCCCGACAATAGCAGGAGAGGGGGTTGCAAGACTTCACCGTCCATCACGGTATGGGCTTTCGCAGAATATCCGAGGTTGCGGATTTGTGCAGCGATGATGCCACCCAAAAGTGAAAACCTCAGATAAGCGCGCATGGATTGCGCGACACTGATCCAGTCATCACCGCTGGCACCCTCCATCGTCTCGTGTCCCTGATCGACGATCATGGAAATTGCCTGGTCGTGTGTCGGTTCAATCGGGGTGCCTGTCGCATCATGCGAATACCAAGCCCACTCAGGACATCGACTTATACCGACGGCATCAACGCCCAGGAAGTAACTGGCTGCTTTGATCGCAAGCGCGTTCTGCTCGGCATCATCCAAATTGCCTGTGCCTTTGCCCGCCCCGTCCTGAAGCAAGACGAATGCTCCAAGTAGTCGCCGCTGCGCGCTGGAAGGAGCCGCCTTTCGTGCATAATGCCCGCCTTTGGCACCATTCTGAAGCACAGGTCCCATGTCGCCAAACTGAGCACGAGCAAACATATCCGTTCGTTTGGGGACACGAGCCACGTTCGGCTCGTCTATGTAGGTTGTTGGCTTTTCAACGCGTTTCAATTTTTCGAACGGATGAGGACCAAGGTGAAATGCCCTTGTTTTGAAGGGGTCGCCGTTCAGTTGAGTCCTCCGGGCGCCAGATGCACCCAGCCACCAACTTGGACCAGAGGTGCGCGACCAGGGTTGCCGGGCCCTTGAGAGGAGCGGCGCATCATGCGCCAGAGGCAAGTTGGTGGTGACCACCGCGAGGCCGTAGCCAGTTCCGATGAACGGTGCTTCCGGCCAATCATCTTCCGCCATCAAAAGCCCGGCAGCAACGCCGAGACGCGTCAGGTGAACGTCCGATGAAGTTGCAGTATGGGCGCGGGCTTCCCAGCCGAGAAGTCGAATATAGTTCGCCAGAACGACTGCCGTCTCTGCAGCGCGAAGTGCAGCCGCCGGCAGGCTCGCGCCCGTCAACCAATCAGACCCCGGCTCATCGTGCCAGGGCGTGCGGGGTGCCTCATTCAGTATCACCAAAGACGACGAATGACTCTGAATATCCGTTGGTGGAGCCGACATCGAGTCCTTCAAATCGGCCATGATCAAATCGATGCCGCTGGCGAGCGTTTTGGTCTGCTTTGTCGACAAATCGTGTGCAAGACGGTCGATATCAGGGTTGCGAATCGCGCGCTCGCGAAGTGCTGCGGCCGGAAGGGGACCGATCCCGATCATGCTTGCGTCGTTAAAGTATCCAAACGCCTTCAGATGGCGCGACCTTTCCGAGATATCGTCAGGAATCTCTGATCTGGTTCTGTTAATCAATCCGTCGCGAAGCGCATCCATCATCGCTTGGTAGTCTCGCATCGCATTTAGCAATGACGGCGGAGTATCACTGACAAACGCGACGGCTTGATCCTGGGGAATAGCCGCCAAGTCCGGCATTTCGCCGCGCGAAAGACCTTCTAAGGGGAATGGCCCGAGGTGCACTGCGCGTTTTTTGTCAGAGAATAAGCGAACGCCCAAACCGCGACCTTTCGTGCAAGGATTGAATGGGCAGATTAACGCTTCGCTCAATCATGTCGAGCCAAGTTTCGTCCCTCCCGGTTGCCATGAGATTGCAGAGCGCTCAGATATTCCCTAAGCCAACATTCAGACAAAGGGGTTCGCACTCGTGAAAACTGTCATCTTCATTCCGGCGAGGTATCAGTCTTCGCGATTTCCAGGCAAACCCCTCGCTGTCTTGCATGGTGCTTCTGGTGTCGACAAGTCGCTGATTGAGCGCAGCTGGGATGCTGCCATGTCGGTGACTGATGTGACAGATGTCTACGTTCTTACCGATGATGTTCGGATCGAAGAAGCATCTAAAGCCTTTGGCGCACAAGTTCTTATGACGCCAACGACATGTCGAAACGGTACTGAACGTTGCGCTGCGGCAGTTGGCATGCTTCCTTCAGAGCCTGATATCATCATAAATCTCCAAGGCGATGCCCCACTGACGCCTCCGCATTATGTTGAAGCACTGGTTTCCGCACTGAGGAACGATCCGTCGATTCAGATGGCCACT
Source organism: Boseongicola sp. (assembly GCA_013042105.1). Taxonomy (GTDB): domain Bacteria; phylum Pseudomonadota; class Alphaproteobacteria; order Rhodobacterales; family Rhodobacteraceae; genus Boseongicola. The sequence continues at coordinate 14,655 of JABDQU010000146.1, read as the reverse complement.
CCCGTCTTGAGAACCGAGTCAGAGCATCTCCGCAAACTCCAGGCGGACCGAAAAGCTGGCCGTGTTGGCGCAACAACGGCAGTCTTTGCTTCGAACGGTGACGCGCTTTATTTTTCGAAGGAAGTGCTGCCGTTTTACGACAATGCCCCGCATGACTCGATCCCGGTGTTTCATCATGTTGGATGCTACGCCTACCGTCCAAAGACGCTGCAGGCATACAATGCTCTGCCAGAAGGCCCACTTGAGAACCGTGAAGGGCTCGAACAGTTGCGGCTCCTCGAGAACGGGATCCCGATCCGTTGCGTCGAAGTTTCGTCAAGCGGGCGGGAATTTTGGGAACTGAACAACCCTTCCGACATTCCGATCATCGAAGAGATAATGGCGAAAGAAGGATTGCTATGAAAACCGTATCTATTGGCACACTTGATGTGTCCAACGAAGCCTCTTTCTCGTTGATATCCGGGCCTTGCCAGTTGGAAACCCTTGATCATGCGCGGATGCTTGCAGGCTCGCTTACCGAAACCTGTGCAGATTTGGGGATCAATTTTGTATTCAAGGCCAGCTTCGATAAGGCCAATCGCACTAGTCTGAGCGGCAAGCGGGGCGTAGGCATTGAAGAAGGTCTGACTATTCTATCCAAGATTCGGGATGAGTTTGGTTGTCCGGTTCTCACAGACGTCCACGATGTCGCGCAATGCGGCCCAGCCTCTGAGGCAGTCGATGTTTTGCAAATTCCTGCGTTTTTGTGCCGACAGACTGATCTTTTGTTAGCGGCCGGTGAGACCGGCGCAGTGATTAACGTAAAGAAGGGGCAATTCCTTGCCCCTTGGGACATTCAAAACATCGTGGATAAGGTGGAAAGCACTGGAAACGAAAGGATTCTACTGACCGAACGTGGCGCAAGTTTTGGGTATAACATGCTGGTCAGCGATATGCGCAGTCTGCCGATCATGGCGCAAACTGGCTACCCGGTAGTTTTCGACGCAACGCATTCGGTTCAGCTGCCCGGCGGGCTTGGTGGCTCAACGGGCGGACAGGCAGAGTTCGTGCCGCCACTTGCGCGCGCGGCTGTTGCGGTCGGTTGCGCGGCGGTCTTCATCGAAACCCATGAGGAACCGGCCCGCTCACCTTCGGACGGTCCCAACATGGTTGCGCTGGCCGATATGCCAAGGCTTTTGGAGCGCCTCAAAGCGCTGGACAATGTCGTCAAAAACTAGCCTGCCTTGCATGGTCTTTGCCTGATCCGCGCAATCCTTTATGTCCTTTGGAAACGAAAGGCTGTGACGCAATGAAGACGACCGCGCCCATTAAGACCGCGATTGAAACCGATCTTGCTGCTCTCAATACTTTGACTGAGGCGCTGGATGGCATGGGGGCTGCGTTGGAAAGCGCGCTTGATCTCATTTCCGGGATGTCGGGACGCCTTATCGTGACCGGCTTGGGAAAATCTGGACACATCGGCGCGAAACTGGCCGCGACATTTGCGTCTACCGGGACGCCTGCATATTTCCTCCACCCTGCGGAAGCTAGCCATGGCGACCTCGGAATGGTCCAGGCAGACGATGTTATCCTAGCCCTTAGCTGGTCCGGAGAAACGCGTGAACTCTCAGATGTGATCGGTTACGCAAAGCGGCACTCTGTGGGTCTTGTTGCTATCACTGGGTCCGCCGAGAGCACACTTGCGCGCGCCGCGGACGCTGCGTTGGTCCTGCCTAAGGTCCGTGAAGCCTGTCCGCACAACCTTGCACCGACCACCTCGACACTTTTGCAACTTGCTCTGGGCGACGCACTTGCGATTGCACTCTTGCAACGACGAGGATTCAGCGAAGAGAGTTTCCACTCCTTCCACCCCGGAGGAACGCTCGGTGCGGCCTTGAAGCGCGTTGATGAGATCATGATTGATGGTGATGACATACCGCTCGTCTCGCAAGAGGCGTCTGTCATTTCCGCGCTTAACGTGTTGTCAGCTAAGGGACAGGGCATCGTTGGGGTCACCTGTGAGGGTCGACTTCAAGGCGTGATCACCGATGGCGACATTCGGCGATATCTGGAAAACAACTCAGCATCGACAATGAAAGCGGCGTTGTATGAAACTTCGGCCTCTGTTGCTATGACCGGAGGCTCAGTCGTGTTGAAGCCCGACATGCTGGTAGGCGAGGCCTTGAGAACCCTGCAAACAAAACGGATTTCGGCAGCCTTTGTGGTGGGCGAAGCCGGACCGGTTGGTCTAATCACAATGCTGCGTCTTCTAAATCGTGGCGCGGCTTGAACGGTGTCGCTGCTCACTCGCTTGTATCTCGCATTTTCACAAGTATCCGGGCCTATTTGGCGCTTAGTGCTTAAAAAAAGGTTGCAAAAGGGCAAGGAAGACCCGGCCAGACTGTCAGAAAAATACGGAGTTGCGCCACAAGAGCGTCCCGCCGGTACAGTCTTGTGGTTTCATGCCTTATCCGTTGGTGAAAGCCTTGCGCTTTTGCCGCTCGTTGATTGTGCTTTGGAAGATGACGACACGACGGTCGTGATCACAACATCGACGGCCACTTCGATTGCGGCACTCGAGAAAGCGTGTTTGCCAGAACGCGCAATTCACGTCCTTTTGCCAATGGACACAGCGAAAGCCGCGCGCAGGTTTTTGGATCACTGGAAGCCACGCGTTGCGGTATTCGCCGAGCTCGACTTCTGGCCTCGACTCATGATCGAAACACATCGCCGCCAAATCCCGATGGTTCTCGTGAACAGCCGTATGTCGGCCGAGAGCTACACCAGTAGACGCAGACTGCGGGGTATGATGCGCGACATACTGCAGCTTTTTGACCGTTTGTTGGTTCAGGATCCCGAAAGCGCTGTGCGTTTTCAGGAACTGGGAGCTAGTGCTAGCAGAATTACTGTGGCTGGCGCACTGAAAGCAGCTGCGCGACCACTTCAAGCGGATCAAGCGAAACTGGAATTGCTACAGACAAGGATTGGCAAACGGCCTGTTTGGCTTGCCGCAGCGACACGCGATATTGAAGAGGCTGCAATGTTGCGCGCGCATCTGGAAATCACGCGGAAGGTTCCAAATGCGCTGATGATTGTCGCGCCGCGCTTTCTGCAAAGCGCCAACGATATTGAGAGCGAAGCCAAAAATCGATTCACTTATGTGGCAAGGCGCAGCCGGGGCGAACTGCCGGATGACACGACGCAAGTCTACATCGCCGACACCATCGGTGAGATGGGGCTTTGGTATCGGATTGCGCCCATCAGTTTCGTTGGCCATTCACTTGGCCCGGAAGGCAAACCGCTCGGTGGAAAAAACCCTTACGAGGCTGCTGCCCTTCAATCCGTCATTTTGCATGGGCCAGCTGTCTCCGATTTTTCCGAGACTTATCAAGGACTGCAAGAAGCTGATGCGTCCGTTTTGGTTCATAACGAGGCAGAGTTGACCGCAAATGTCCTGCGACTGTTCAGTGAGGCACAAAGGGTTCCGATCTTGGATGCGGCAGATAGCGTTGTCAAAGCGCGGCAGGGTGTTGTGGAAACAACTTGGGATGCAATCTCGAAGGCGCTTTAACTTTCTGTATCCAGCCAAATTGTTATTGGTCCATCATTAACCAGCGATACCGACATGTCTGCGCCAAAAACTCCTGTTTCGACAGGAACGCCCAAGTCTTCCATCGCAGAAATGAACTGAAGATACCGTGCGTGCCCCTCCTCAGGTGCAGCGGCACTTGAAAAGCCCGGACGGTTCCCGCGGCGCGTGTCTGCGGCCAGCGTAAACTGACTGACAACTAGTGCGTCGCCGCGTGTATCCAGAAGGGACCGATTCATGCGTCCCTCATCATCTCGAAATATCCGCAACTTGGCAGTCTTGGCGGCGAGCTTTTCGGGTGCGTCCGAAGGGTCACCAGCCATTGCACAAACCAAGATAAGCAAACCTTCGCCAATCTGGCCTTCTAGCGCTCCGTCGACCCGCACATCAGCCTGTGACACGCGTTGGACAACCGCGCGCATTACAACTCGGCACGGGTTGGAGGGTTTGCACCGGCACGGCTAACGGTCACCGCCGCTGAGCGTGCGCCAAAAGACAGTGCATCTTGGATGGTCGCTTCATCGAGGTTGGCAATTTTACTCTTTCTCAGAACGTCTGCGTCGGAAAGTGCCGCTAAAAACCCGGCGTTGAACGTGTCGCCAGCGCCAACGGTGTCGACGACCTCAACTTTGTTTGCCGGAACTCGGACGGTATGTTCAGCGCTAAAGCCTGTGACGCCCTCGGCACCTTCCGTTACGCAAACGAGTTTGGTTCCTGCACTTAGCAGGTCATGCGCTCCTTTACGAAGGTCGTCGTGGCCACAGAGCCAGGCCAAATCCTCATCAGACACTTTCACCAAGTCGCTTCCCGCCATCATCCGCCCAATACGAGCGCGATAGGCAGCCTCGTCGTTGATAAAGCTTTGGCGAATGTTGGGATCAATCATGATGACGCGGTTTTCCTTTTCGCGCATCAAAAGAGCCTCATAGGCCAACGCGCATGGCTCGACCATCAACGAGATACCCCCAAAAAAGAGCGCCGAAACGTCTTCGGTCAGGATTGGCAAATCTTCCAGGCCCAGCATCCGACCGGCGGAGTTCTCATCATAGAACACATAGCTCGCCTGACCATTCGTGAGGGTCACGAACGCAAGGGTTGTCGGCCTGGGTGAGCGCGCCGCGAAGCTGCTGTCCACCTGCGCTGTTGAAAGCGCCTCTGTCAGGATGCCGCCAAAAAGGTCCGAGGAGAGCCCGCTGAAAAAGCCTGTGGGGACGTCCAGTCGGCCAAGTGCAATTGACGTGTTAAACACAGCGCCTCCGGGGTAGGGTGCGAATGCGCGTTCACCGGCAGGGGTCTCGCGCGGCAGCATGTCTATTAAGGCTTCGCCAGAGCATAGGATCATAAGTTTTCCCTCGGTCGTTTGGATTTGGGTGGTCTAGTCGCAGGTTGCTCGCACTGCAAGACAACCGCTTTCAACTAGCCTTGGTTCACAGCCGCGAGATAGCCAGCGATCCCGGCGAGGATAGCCACTGCAATGATGGTAAACGTGAGTTTCCAGACCGACCATGGCCGCTCGCCGGTCACCTGTCCGGTCTGGCCGTTGACCACAAATCGAAATGATTTCCCACGATACTTGTAAGCGGCCAGCCAAACCGGGACCAAGATATGTTTGAACGTAATATCGCTCACGCGGGTGTCTACACTTTGGACGCGCTGACGATCACCTCCAATGTCGAATTTGATGTCGCGATGGATTTGCCGGTCCATGATGGCGCGGCCTTGTTCAAAGCCTTCCTCCAGTGAAACCGTGTATGCCTCGGCCCGAAATCCCGCGAGGTATTGCGGTAAATACGGCTCCAGTCTCGTAAGATCCCAATGCCCCAGCCCGGCACGAAATTTTTCCGGCAGAGCGGTGGAGGCAACAACAAGCACGTCGTCAAAAAACCGCGCGACACGTCCAGAGACCGACGTCCAGCGGACCTTTGTCTGTGTTTGGGTTTCAAGTTTGCCGTTTCGACTGACAGTGCGCGTCGTCTGGTATTCTATGCCTCGCTGCCCGGTATAGCGTGTTTTAGTGTCGGCATCGAAAGTCCAGCAAGGTGTGTAAACGCCGCTCAGTTTACGTCCTTTTCGAGCGTATTCCGTTAACCCGTTTGGTGCGAACCAGAGACTGCCAAGCCAGTCGCTCATTGCCTGGCGTGCCTCTTCCTGGCCAAGCTCGAAGGGAATAACTGCACGCGGCTTAATTTGCCTTGTGGCGCCGGTGTCGATCACAACGGGCGTTGCGCAGTAGGGGCATTCTTTCGCGTGAACAGCCGTGTCAAACTCGATACGCGCGCCGCAATTGGGGCACTGCGACGTTTGCGCTTCTTCCATTTCGACGCTGTCTTGAGTGGCGCGCAGCATAACAGCAAAGTTCTGCTCTTCTATGGCTTCAGTGCGATCCCATGGTCCATGGTCAATGCTTTCAACGCTTCCACAGTGGTCACAGATCAACTGGTCACCGCCGGGGTCAAATCGCAAATCAGAACCGCAGTTGTGGCAGGGAAATCTGTGATCCTCTGCGCCCATCACAATATCCCATGCATGAATTTTGGAAGAATCGTGCGCAAAGCCCCATCAAAGAGCGCAGTGTGGCGCCACATATGGAAGAGCCCGTGCAGCAGTCCAAGAAAGAGCAAAACGGTCAAGGCGCGGCCGGTTGAGTGGTATTCGAATACTGTGACTGAAGCGACCCCCGCCGCCGCAATTAAGAGATAGAGCGCATGATGTCGCGCGCGGTGAATAGGTTTCAAGACACCGACCAGCTTTGGACCCGGCTTGCCTAGCGGACCTCGTGCGAAAACGTAGCTTGTAAACCACAGGAAAGTCAGCCCCGCGAACGCAGAAGTAAGCCAAATTGTTGCCGTTGGACCTTTGACCAACAGGACCGCGAGCAGAAACGCAGTCGACCAATGGGCGAAAATCACAAAGCGGCGACGGGTCATCTCAACTTCAATTTCACGCTTCAGGCGGAGGGGGCGGCGATACCGTGAACAATTGCGCTAACTCAGCAACATCATTGGCGCGCTTCCAGCCGTCCTGACCTTGAGTCCAGGCCCAGCTTTCTCGCGTCAAACTGCCATCGGCAACCATCTTGCCCAGATCCGCTTTTGAATAGGGACCCGTGGTTTTGCCGCCATCCGCAATGTGCCAGATGTGCTCAACCGGTGGGGGCGGTGGTGGCAGCACTCCTTCGCTCGGGCGTGCGCCCCAAGGGCCTGCCATCATGCCGCCCATTTGCATTCCCATTCCGGCACCAAGCCCCATGCCCATCGCCGACCCTGCCGCGCCATTTTGCTGACCAAGCGCATCCGCTGCCTTGTAGCGCAGATGGTCATCCAGAGTTCCGACCATGCCCCGTGACGTCCGCTCATCCAGAGCCTTCTCAACTGCCGGCGGAAGCGAGATGTTCTCTATATAAAGCTCGGGCAATTCAAGTCCGTAGGCCCCAATGGTCTCCGATATCCCCTCAGCGAGAATGCGGCCCAGGTCCTTCGTGTTTGCCGCCATATCTAGAATAGGGATGCCTGCTGTCGCAATCACGCGACTGAATGCCTGAACAATGATATTGCGAATTTGATAACTGATCTCGTCCATTGTGAATTCGCCATCGGTTCCAACGATTTCAATCAGGAACTTGCCGGGATCATTGACGCGAACCGAATAGGTGCCAAAGGCGCGCACGCGTGTGGGCCCGAACTCGGGATCACGAATGATGATCGGGTTCTTTGTGCCCCATTTGAGGTCCGTGAAGCGGCGAGTCGAGATGAAATACACTTCAGACTTGAATGGCGACCGAAAGCCATGATCCCAGTGCTGAAGAGTGGTCATGATGGGCATGTTGTTGGTCTCAAGCATATAGAGACCGGGCATGAAGGTATCCGCCAATTGCCCTTCATGGACAAACACAGCGGCTTGGCTTTCACGGACCGTCAGTTTTGCTCCATATTTAATCTCGTGGTCTTCACGCTCAAATCGCCAGACCATGGTGTCGCGCGTGTCATCGGTCCAGTGGATGACGTCAATGAACTCGCCACTCAGAAAATCAAAAATGCCCATTGGGGTCTCCTTCCGGATAGTCAGGTTGCGGGCGATAGAAGCCCGGTCGCAATATCTCGCACAAGAGGGGCCGCGGCAGCCCTGTCCATGCCTGGTTTCAGTCGCGGATCGTAGAGTATTTGTAGCAGCAACTCATCATGATTGGTAAGCCGCCCAAACTCATCGTCATCGTTAAAAATCGATGGCCTTGCCTGCGCGCTATCGTTGGCTAGCCCCAAACCTTGCGAGATCTCTTCGTGAATACAGGATGTGCGCAGGCGGTCAGGCAGTTCAGCGCGGATCACGGCGGCGGCGCGTTGTATATTCCCGTCCTGATTGGGATCGGATGTGAAGACAACACAATAGGTATCGGAAGACATTTCCTCGACAAACCGAACCTGAGCCGGGGATATCTCTGGCATGAGCCCTGTCAATTGTGCGTCGGATTGGCGTAATTCGTGATCGTTAAGCACAAAAACCCGAAAGTTCCCGCCGCTTTCGACATTTCGGATTGGGTGATCGGTTATCGTCGCAAGACGCGCGCCGAATGCCGCGATCGCGGCGCTGTCTTTGGTAGCCTGGTCAGGACTTACCGATGGTCCAATGATTGTTTCGATTAGGATCGGCCGGTCCCATCGATGGAGCGCGCTTTCGCGGCTTACTCTGACCACCTGTCCACTCCGACCACTGAATTCCTCACTGAAGGCGAGGGCATTGAAGTTCCGTGCGACCATCTCGTCGGTGAAAGGTGCATCGGGACCGCCGCCATCGAACCGCAGAAGGCCGCGTGCAACAAGATTGCGCTCTACGCGTTCAAACCGGGCTTCAATCTCGAAACTCGCGGCTGTCCGAGGTTCGAAGGCTGGTCGCGCCTGTGCCTCGGACGGCTCAACAGCCACATCATTGCCTGCGACGGAAAATCCGTCGCAGGCAGCCAATGCGATAGCCATACCGAGGGCAGCGAACCGATTACGCATGGTTTAGGACGGCACGCTTTCCCCAGAATTTGAGCCGATTCCGTCTTTGCGCGCCTTGGCGGAGGCAAGCGTGGTTTTCAGCTCGTTTTCCATCTTCTTCAACTCTTCTTCAGCAGCGGCACGCTTGGACTTGCCTTCATCGGCGATCTGCAGACTCTCCTGAATGGTCGCGATCAGGTCTGCGTTGGCTTGTTTGACGGCTTCGATATCGAAGACACCGCGTTCCATTTCTTCCCGGATCGTTTTGTTGGCCTCGCGCAGGTTCTTGGCATTGGCTGTCAATAACTCATTCGTGAGATCGTTGGCATCACGGACCGCTTCCGCGGCCTCGGCAGACCGTTGAATCGTGACTGCCTGAGCCAGTTGGGTTTCCCAAAGCGGCACTGTGTTTACCAGCGTCGAATTGATTTTGGTGACCAGCGACTTGTCGTTTTCCTGAACCAGGCGGATCGACGGCAGCGACTGCATGGTGACCTGACGGGTCAGCTTCAGGTCATGAACGCGGCGCTCAAGGTCATCGCGGGCGGCGCGCAGGTCACGAAGTTCCTGAGCTTTCATCACACCTTGTTCTTCGGGCGCATCTGCAACTTCGGTTTCTTTGGCGGGAATTTCGACACCATCAAGGCGCTCAAGTTTCTCTTCACCAGCGGCGATGTAAAGTGCCAATTCGTCATAAAAAGCGAGCGTTTTGTCATAGAGCTGATCGAGTGATTTGATGTCTTTCAGCAGCTTATGTTCATGGTGCAAAAGGTTGTCGGTGATGCCGTCAATCTGGCCCTGAACCTCTTCAAAGCGCGCAACAAAATTCGCAATCGGTGCTGCGCGGCCCAAAAGGCGCTCCCACCATGACCGTTTGCGGCGGACATCAAGTTCACTGATCGAAAACCCGCGTATGGTGGACACGATGTCACGAAGACTGTCGCCGGCGGGGCCAACGTCCTTGTTGCGCACGTCCGCCAGCATCGATTGACTGATTTCCTGCAGTTCGACCTGCGCATTCGAGCCAAACGAAACGATTGAGTTCGTGTCGGTCATATCGATTTCGTCAATCCGGCGTTCGATCTCCGCGCTTGTCGTCGGATCGGCGGCGTCAAGCGCGACGATCTCGGTGCTGGGTTCGGGCAGTGTGACGGACGTTACCTCAGCAACAAGCGTTTCCGATTCCTGAGCCTTCTGGCGCACAATTTCCGACATAGAATTTCCCCTCGTTTCAAAATTTCTTATTTAGTTGCGGTTTACACCTTCACGCGCCAAACGATCGCGCAAAACTTCAATTTCAACATCAAGTGACGATTTGTCATCCAGCAGCATCTTGTCCGTTCTCGCCGCAAATGTGTTTTCAAGATCATCCAGCAGCGCCTCGTAGTCGGCGCGCGCTTCTTCGTTCTTATTACGCGCATAGAGATCGGCAAACTGTGATGTCGCGTCACGTGCTCCCAAAAGATAAACCCCCAGATATCTGCGCGCGCCGGTTAAATCGCGCGGGTCGTCCTCCACGACACGAAACATCTGGCGGGCAGTGTCAGAGAATTGGTCAACGCGTCGCGAAAGAGCGGGCACGCCAGCACCGCGAATGGCGTCTCGCATTGCGCTCAAGTGGCGCTCAGCCTCGTCCACGGCCTTGGCAACACGGTCAGTTTGAAAAGCACTGCCTTCGGGAACGCCTTTGTCTTTCAACGGGTCGGGGCCGAAGGCCATGAAGTGGAGAGCAGAGCCAAGAAGCGCGAAGAGAACTGGGTTCACAGGTGACAGGGTCACCGGATCAAGACCTGCAATGGCAAGACCGATGCCAGTGAGGACTGAGCCAAAAATCTTTCGCGGAATAGCCGGGCGTTTTGCAACGCGACGGGCTTCAAACGCATCCTCGGCCTGTAGACCTTCTCGGGTCAGCCATGCTGCAAGCATCAGCGCGCCAAACCCCGCAAGATCGAGCGCCATTCCAATTGGCTCTTGCTGAAAAGCTGTCAGGACAAGAATGCCGGGCACGATAAAAAGCATGTTCACCCGCGCGCCCGCACGACGCCGTCTTCGACGGAGAGGCTGTGGCGATTGAGACGAGCCACCGGGGCTGTATTTGCCGCCGAAGCGCTCAGCCATCAGGAAGCCCCCGTCGCGGCGACATAGGCAATAAGTGCCAAAAGCAGAAAAAACGAAAGTCTTTGCATAGTCTCTCCCCGACCTGCGACTTGGTCATTTTCGCGCCCAATCACCTTCGCGGCACCTTTGAAAAGCACAGTAATTACCCCTGCAAACAAGGCAAATACTATAACAATCAAAGCAATTTTCTGCATAATACCCAGCACGTCAGTGGTGTAGGCAAGTATATAAGCGCTTGGTGTTCCGCTTGCCAGACCGGCTCTGTCTTATGCGCGGATCACGGCGCCTTGTTTCGACGTTGACGCTCAACACGCTTGCGTTTGGGTTTTGCGGGCGCAGTTGAGGGGGCATCGTGGTCGGGATTAAGGCCGAGTTGATCGCGCAGGACCTTTGATTTGATCTCTTCAACTTCGCCGGCTTTCAGCTCCCCAAGGCGGAAAGGGCCATAACTAACGCGGATCAACCGGTTCACCATCAAGCCAATGCTTTCCATGGCGCGCCTGATCTCGCGGTTCTTGCCTTCGCGAAGTCCCACAGTGACCCAGGCGTTGCTGCCTTGCTGACGGTCAAGTGTGACGTCCATCGGCTGAAATCGTTCCCCGTCAAGAGTGATGCCACGGCGCAAAGGTTCAAATGTAGCGTCGTCAGGAGCGCCCTTCACACGGGCGCGATATTTGCGCAGCCAACCGGTTGAAGGCAGCTCAAGTTTACGTTTGATCTCGCCGTCATTGGTTAAGAGCAAAAGACCTTCGGACGTCAGATCAAGGCGGCCAATTGTCATGACGCGGGGCATGTCTTCCGGCAGATCGTCAAAAATCGTTGCTCGTCCCTTTTCGTCACTCGCCGTCGTGACGAGGCCAGAGGGCTTGTTATAGCGCCAGACGCGTGGTGGTTCGGCTTCGCGCACGGGCTTTCCGTCAACGATGATCCGGTCGCTTGGCACAACGTTTTGCGCGGGGCTGGTCAGCATTTTTCCGTTCAGCGAAATGCGGCCTGCCTCAATCATGCGTTCAACCTCACGGCGCGAGGCGACGCCGCGACGGGCGAGGACTTTGGCGATGCGCTCGCCGGGGACGGGTGACTTATTCATGACGTGGCCATAACGCGGGTTGGTGGATTTGAAAAGCGGGAGGGTGGGGTGCCCTTGCGCTGAATTGGTCAACGCGGCATCACGAGGGATGACTTTCAAAAGCCATATGACAGCCGCTCTGGAAGAGGCAAGGCTGGCGGGGGACCGGGGTGAAGTGCCCGTCGGGGCGCTACTTGTGGGCCCTGATGGTGTGATCCTGGCGCGTGCCGGGAACCGGACGCGTGAGTTATCTGATCCGACGGCGCATGCAGAGATCCTTGTGATCCGGGAAGGTGCGCAGGCTTTAGGGTCCGAGCGCTTGATCGATTGTGATATCTATGTGACGCTTGAGCCTTGCGCGATGTGTGCGGCGGCCATTTCTGCGGCCCGAGTGCGGCGGCTTTACTATGGCGCGAATGACCCGAAATCGGGGGGGGTGGCGCATGGGGCGAAGGTGTTTTCGCATGCCCAGTCGCATCACGCGCCGGAGGTCTATGACGGTATCAGCGCCCGCGACTCTGCCGAGCTTTTGAAGGCGTTTTTTGCCGGGCGGCGCGCGTGATGGATTGGACGCAGGCGATAGATGGGTATTGCGAGCGGACCGACCCAGGCTATTGGTCCGAGCCGGTTAATGCGGTTACGAACCTTGCGTTTATCATTGCCGCGATAATCATGTGGAAAAGGACTGCCGGTCTGCCTGCGGGACGCTGGTTGTCCGGCGTATTGGGCGCAATCGGCGTTGGATCCTATCTGTTTCATACGCATGCAATGGTTTGGTCGGCGACGCTTGATGTTCTGCCAATTGCGGTGTTCACGCTGAGTTTTATCTACCTCGCGAACCGCGATTTCTGGGGGTTGCCGGTTTGGGGGGCTGCGCTTGGAACGATTGCGTTTTTTCCCTACGCGGCCGTTTTGACTCCTGTCTTCAGTAGCTTGCCGTTTTTCTCAATATCGTCAGTCTATTGGGTGCTGCCGGTTTTGATTGCAGCTTATGGCTTATTGCTACGAAAGCGCGCGTCTGAGACCGGTCATGGCCTTTTGATTGGGGCCGGTATTCTGACGTTATCGCTGGTATTTCGGTCATTGGATGAAGTGCTTTGCGCGCATATTCCGGCGGGCACGCATTTCATGTGGCATATCCTGAACGGAGTTGTGCTGGGCTGGATGATTGAAGTGTGGCGGCGTCACAAAACCAGCGTGGCGTAAAACGGGATGGCGATCATCGACAGAAGCGTTTGAAATACAAGAATATCTGCGTAAAGCTCGGTGTCGCCCCCCATTGAACGTGCCACCACATAGCCGTTCGTGGCCGCGGGAACCGCTGTGACGAGGAGGCCCGCAAGCGTTTCAGTGGGCGAAAGGCCGAATACGCTGGCAATCAGCAGAAAAACCAGTGGAACTGCGACAGGGCGTAGAAGGGCTCCGATCATGATGGGGGCTGTGATCCGTTTCAGGCGACCCCATGAGATGCCCGCTCCGACGACAAGCAGCCCAATGCCGAGGGCTGCGCGGCCAATGATGTCGAGCGTTTCATAGATTGCGGCGGGCAACTCGAAAGGGGCGGCGTTAAGCGCGAGACCAATCGCGCAACCAATGACCAGTGGGTTAGTGGCGACTGTCTTCAAGACACGCCGGGGGCCTGTGGTGCCGCTGCACAGCCAAGCCAGGACCAGAATGTTGCTGACGTTGATGATCGGGATCAAGACCGACATCCCGACTGCGATCAGCAAAAGGACTTCCGGGCCCCCGAGGAGTTCGGCGGCGGACAGCGAAATAAAGGCGTTCCAACGCGTGGTTGTCTGAAAAATCGTTGAGAGCGAAGCGGATGACAGCTTCCTTTCGGACAGGATTAGTCTCACGCTTAGTCCAAGAAGGCCGGCCGTGATCACCATACAAACAAGGGCTGCGGCCAGTGGTCCGATGCGATCTGAAGACAGATCTGCAGTTGCAATCGAATGGATCAGAATTGCCGGGATTAGAATGCGAAAGCTAAGGAGTTCGATGCCCGCCCAGTGTTCGTCTTTCAGCAGGCCCGCGGCCTTTGCGGTCCAGCCGGCCAGAAAGGCGAGAGCGATAGGCAGGATCGCAAGAGCAAGTGACATGGCGCGAAATCCGGGAGGTCTTCGAAGTGGTTCGCGCCACCGTAAGCTCTGGCTTCAAATTAGCAAGCGAGCCACTTCTTGCGGGCGGTCTCTGCACGGGTTACATGGACCGCGTTCTAGGATGGAGAGACCGCTCGATGTCGATCGACACAGAAACCGCCCGCCGCGTGGCCAAGCTTGCCCGCATCAAAGTTGAGGATGCTGACCTGCCTGCATTGGCGCAGGATTTTAACCGTATTCTGGGCTTTGTTGAGCAGTTGAATGAGGTTGATGTGGAAGGTGTTGAGCCGATGACGTCTGTGACGCCGATGCGCCTGAAGCGACGGGTTGATGAGGTCACTGATGGCGATCAGCAGGACAAGATTTTGGCGAACGCGCCGGATGCACGCGAAGGCTTTTTCGCGGTTCCGAAAGTGGTGGAATAAGACATGAGCGAATTGAACGCCCTGACCATTGCAGATGCGCGTGACAAGTTGCGCGCGGGCGAGATTACCTCCGTCGAGTTGACCAAAGCCTGCCTGAAGGCGGCGGATGAAGCCAAGGCGCTGAACGCGGTTGTGCATTCTACGCCGGAGATTGCGCTGGAGCAGGCAAAAGCCGCGGATGCTCGGATTGCTGCGGGTGATGCGCCCGATATGTGCGGTATTCCGTTGGGGATCAAAGACTTGTTCTGCACCAAGGGTGTGGCAAGTCAAGCGGCGAGCGGCATTCTGGAGGGTTTCAAGCCTGAGTATGAATCCACTGTGACCACGCAGCTTTTTGATGCGGGCGCTGTGATGATCGGCAAGCTGAACATGGATGAGTTTGCGATGGGCTCGTCCA
>JABDQU010000142.1 GCA_013042105.1 Boseongicola sp. | reverse complement strand
GTGCGTCTCTGGAGGCGGCTCCGGTTGTGCATGTCGAGGATGCGGGTGTTCTGGCGGCGCTGAAGACGGTGACGTTTGACGATATCTGCATCACCTCGGCGATTTCGCTGACGTCTGATCCGGCCCCTTCTGAGGCCTTCCGGTTGCCGGAGGTTGAGGGTGTGGGCGTGGTCTTTGAAACGGCGGATGGCGAGAAGTGTCAGCGCTGCTGGAAGATCCTGCCGGATGTGGGAACGCATGCGCATGCCGGGACGTGTGGTCGGTGCAACGCGGCTTTGGGATAATGTCGCCACGCTGACGCGTGTCGACCGGCTGGGGGACGTTGTCCCCCAGACCCCCTAGGATTTTTGGACCCAAAGAAGCGCAAGGTTCGGGTTGTTTGCGACTGCCGGTTCAGTGAATGTGCCGGTATGTTTCGTTTAACCGCAGATAGCCCTTTGGGGCCAATCACTCTTGTTGAAGAGGACGGCGCGATTGTTGCTTTGGATTGGGGTGGTGCGGGCGTGGATGAGACGCCTGTTCTGGTTGAAGCGCATCGGCAGTTGGCGGCGTATTTTGGCGGTGATTTGACCGAGTTCGATCTGCCCCTTGCGCCGAAGGTGTCCGGGCGGCAGCGGGCGTTTTTGGACGCGCTGATTGCGATCCCGTTTGGCGAGACGTTGACCTATGGCGAGATTGCGCGGGCGACGGGCATGTCGGCGCAGGGGGCGGGGCAGGCCTGTGGGGCCAATCCGATTGCGATCATCATTCCCTGTCATCGGGTGACGGGCACAGGAAATCTTGGCGGGTTTTCGGCGAAGGGTGGTGTGGAGACGAAAGTTGCGCTTTTGCGCCATGAGGGTGCGGCGAGCTTGTTGATCTGAGAGCCTTGCGCGAGGGGTCAACTCTGCTATGTCGCGCTTTATGGACCATTTTCTTTACAAAGACGGCGTTTTGCATGCCGAAGACGTGGCGATCGCAGAGATCGCTGAAGCTGTTGGAACGCCGTTTTACGTCTATTCCACGGCGACGTTGACCCGGCATTTCCGGCTGTTTGATGAGGCCCTGGAGGGGATGGACCATTTGGTCTGTTACGCGATGAAGGCCAATTCCAATCAGGCCGTGTTGACGTTGATGGCGTCGCTTGGGGCGGGTGTAGATGTGGTTTCGGGCGGAGAGTATCTGCGCGCGAAGGCGGCGGGTTTTTCGGGCGACCGGATTGTGTTTTCGGGCGTGGGCAAGACGCGTGAGGAAATGCGTCTGGCGTTGGAAGGCGGTATCCGGCAGTTCAACGTTGAGAGCGAGCCTGAAATGGAAGTTCTGTCGGAGGTTGCCGAGAGCCTTGGGGTGGTCGCGCCGATTACGGTTCGGGTGAACCCGGATGTGGATGCCAAGACCCATGAGAAGATCGCGACGGGCAAATCGGAGAACAAGTTCGGTATTCCGATAGCGCGCTCGCGCGAGGTCTATGCCTTGGCGGCAAGTTTGCCCGGTTTGGAGGTCATTGGGATTGACGTGCATATCGGCAGTCAGCTGACGTCGCTTGAGCCTTATGAGCAGGCCTATCTGAAGGTCGCGGAGTTGACCGAGACGCTGCGCGCGGATGGGCATCAGATCAAGCGGCTTGATCTTGGGGGTGGTCTTGGGATCCCATACGAGCGTTCGAATGAAGCGCCGCCTTTGCCGATTGAATACGGAGCCTTGGTCAAGCGGACGTTGGGGCATCTGGACTGCGAGATCGAGATTGAGCCGGGTCGGTTGATTGCGGGCAATGCGGGCATTCTGGTCAGTGAAGTGATCTATGTGAAGTCGGGCGAAGGGCGCGATTTTCTTATTCTGGATGCCGCGATGAACGATTTGATCCGCCCGGCGATGTATGGGGCGTATCATGATATTTTGCCGGTGGTCGAAGCGGACGCCGGGGCCGAGCAGCAACCCTATGATATTGTTGGGCCTGTGTGCGAATCTGGCGATACGTTCACCAAAAACCGTCCAATGCCAAAGGTCGCACCGGGGGAGCTTGTGGCGTTTCGCTCGGCCGGGGCGTATGGCGCGGTGATGGCTTCGGAATACAACACGCGGCCTTTGATCCCTGAGGTTCTGGTGCATGAGCATCAATTTGCCGTCATTCGGGGCCGTCCGACCTTTGACGAAATCATAAATCGAGATACCATTCCTGAATGGCTTGAGGGCTAGGCATAACCCGAACCCGGTCCTACATGTTGGATGTATGACAGACCCTGCTGAACTTCCCCCGGAGGCGGCTGCGCGATTGACGTGGCCTTTGCGTCTGACGCTTGTTGGCCTTGTGGCGGAACGGGGTGTGCGGGCGTTTTGGCCGCTTTGGTCGGTTTTGATCGCGGCTTTGGCCGCGTTGATGCTGGGGCTGCAGGATATGCTGCCGCTGGAGGTCGTTTGGGGTGTCGGCGTTTTGTCTGTGTTGGCGGCGCTTTGGACCGCTGTGCGAGGTATTCAGGCGTTTTCGTGGCCATCGCGTTCGGACGCACTGGAGCGGCTTGACCGGACTTTGCCGGGGCGTCCGATTGCGGCGATCACGGATGCGCAGGCGATTGGCGCGGGCGATCCTGCGTCTGAGGCGGTGTGGCGCGCGCATGTGGCGCGGATGGCTGAGCGGGCGCGGGAGGCGAAGGCGGCGAAGCCGGATTTGCAGCTTGCGACGCGCGACCCTTATGCGCTGCGGTATGTGGCCTTGATGGGGCTGACGGTTGCGTTGCTGTTCGGGTCGTTTCTGCGCGTGGCGTCGGTGGCCGAGATGGCGCCCGGCAATCAGGTTGTGGCCTCGGGGCCGTCTTGGGAAGGTTGGGTTGAGCCGCCGCTTTATACGGGTTTGCCGAGCCTTTATCTGAACGACATTTCCCGCAGTGGGTTTGAGGTGCCGGAAGGCAGTCGTGTGACCATTCGCTTTTACGGCGAGATCGGTGCCTTGTCTTTGAACGAGACGGTGTCCACGCGCACTGAGGATATTCCGCCCGCGACGGACCCTGTGCAGGCATTTGACGTACTGCAAAGCGGGACCATCGAGATCGCCGGGCCGGGCGGGCAAAGCTGGGATTTGACCGCCGTAGAGGATGAGAACCCGTCGATCGAATTTGATGGGCCGATCACGCAGGGCGAAGGCGGTCGTATGGAAGCGCCGTTTGTGGCCTCGGATGATTACGGTGTGACGTCCGGGACAATGACAGTCACGCTTGATCTGGGCGAGGTCGAGCGGCGCTATGGACTGACGATTGATCCAGAGCCGCGCGATCCGATTGAGCTGGATATTCCGATTACGATCTCAGGGGATCGCACGCAGTTTGCGGAAACGGTTGTTGACGATTTCAGCGAACACCCTTGGGCGAACCTGCCGGTGTCTGCGTCGCTGACGGCGCGGGACGCGGCTGAACATGAGGGGATGTCGGCACCTCAGTTTGCGACGCTGCCGGGGCGGAGGTTCTTTGATCCACTGGCGAAAGCGATTGTAGAGCAGCGGCGGGATTTGCTGTGGAACCGCGCGAATGCGCCTCGGGTTGCGCAGGTTTTGCGGGCCGTGTCGTTTCAGCCTGAGGGGATTTTCCGGTCGGAAACCGTTTATCTGAAGCTGCGATATGCGGTGCGGCGGTTAGAGACGCGGGTCTCGCTTGGACGGTTGACGGATGAGGTCGTGGACGAGACGGCAGCGGCGCTTTGGGGTCTGGCTCTGGAGATTGAAGAGGGCGATCTGGGCGACGCTTTGGAGCGTTTGCGTCGGGCGCAGGACCGTTTGGCCGAGGCCATTGAGAACGGTGCGACGGACGAGGAAATTGCGGAGCTGATGCAGGAACTGCGTGAGGCAATGCAGGAGTATATGAATCAGCTTGCGCAGCAGCAGGGCGAGGGCCAGCAGCAGGAAATGGCCGAAGGTCAGGAAATGCAGGAGATGACCGGCGAGCAACTTCAGGACATGCTGGACCGCTTGCAGGAGTTGATGGAGCAGGGTCGGATGGCGGAGGCGCAGCAGCTTTTGGATCAGTTGCGTCAGATGATGGAGAACATGCAGGTCGCCGAAGGTCAGCAGGGCGGTCAGCAAAGCCCCGGTGAGCAGGCGATGGAAGGTCTGGCCGAGACCTTGCGCGAGCAGCAGGGTCTGTCGGATCAGGCGTTTCGGGATTTGCAGGAGCAATACAATCCGAACGCGCAGGCCGGGCAATCGAGTGAAAACGAAGGCGAGAGCGGTGATGGCGAGGGGCGTGGCGCGGAGCATGACCAGCCGGGCACCGGGGGCGAAGGTGGCCAGCAGGGCCGGGAGGGCCAGTCCGGGTCTCAGCAGCAACAGCAGCAGGGTGGCGGCGAAGGCAGTCTGGCGGATCGCCAGCAGGCTTTGCGCAATGAGTTGAACCGCCAGCAACAGAACTTGCCGGGCGCCGGCACGCCTGAGGGTGATGCGGCGCGCGAGTCGCTTGGGCGTGCAGGTGAGGCGATGGACGACGCGGAACAGGCGTTGCGTGAAGAAGACTTTGCCGAGGCTTTGGACAGTCAGTCGCAGGCGATGGAAGCCTTGCGCGAAGGCATGCGCGAATTGGCCGAGCAGATGGCCGAACAGCAGCAACAGCAGGGTGGTCAGCAGGGCCAGCAGTTGGGGCAGAATGACCCGAACGGCAGCCGTGATCCGCTTGGTCGTGAGGCCGGTGAGAATGGTCGGATCGGCACGGATGAGCAGCTTTTGCAGGGCGATGATGTGTATCGGCGGGCGCGTGAGTTGCTGGACGAGATCCGCAAACGCTCGGGCGAGCAGAACCGGCCGACGGAAGAGCTGGACTATCTCAAGCGGCTTTTGGAGCGGTTTTGATCTGACCGGCAACACCTTGCCAATGCTGAAATCTTAATCTTTCGCGTTTCTAAGTGGGGGCGTAGGCTTGTGAGGAGCAGGTAAGATTAACAGGTGGCACATGCGTGTATTTTGGGCGGCAGTTGCCGTATTTTTTTCCGTTTCGACCGTCAATGCCAGCCCCGCGCCGGAGTATTCGGTGTATCCAAAGCCACGGCCTGACACAGGAGCCATGGTGCTGACACAAGCGCAAACATCGAACGCTGCCTTTGCCCGCTGGATTGATCGGTTCCGGGGTCGTGCGCGTGCGGCAGGTATTCGTGACAGTGTATTTAATGCGTCTTTTCAGGGCATTAGGTATAACACGAGCGTCGTTCAGAAAGATCGCAACCAGTCCGAGTTCACCAAGCAAATCTGGGACTATCTGGACAGTGCGGTGTCGGATACGCGGGTGCGCAACGGGCGCGCGGCGCTGCGTGATAATCGGCGTGTGTTGGCGGAAATCGAGGCCCGCTATGGTGTGGAAGCCGAGGTTGTGACGGCTGTTTGGGGGCTGGAAAGTGCGTATGGCGCGTTTCGGGGCGATACTCCGATCATTGAGGCCTTGGCGACTTTGGCGTTTGACGGACGGCGCGGGCGGTTTTTTGAACAGCAATTGATTGCGGCTTTGAAAATTATCCAGTCCGGTGATGTTCGGCCACGCGATATGCGCGGGTCATGGGCCGGGGCGATGGGGCATACTCAGTTCATTCCGACGTCGTATTTGTCTTACGCCGAGGATTTTCGGGGCGATGGCAAGCGCGATATCTGGTCGGATGATCCAACGGATGCCTTGGCATCGACAGCGGGATATCTGAAGGCGTTTGGTTGGACCAAAGGACAGCCCTGGGGTGTGGAAGTGCGCCTTCCGCGCGGATTTGATTATCGACAGACCGGTGAGCGGATCAAGAAGTCCCCGACACAATGGGCCAGTTTGGGTATCCGTGACGTTAACGGTGCGCGCGTGCCTGACTATGGGCGGGCGTCGATCCTACTTCCGGCGGGCGCGCAGGGGGCGGCGTTTATGATCTTTAACAACTTTCACGTCATCGAAAGATACAACGCGGCGGATGCCTATGTGATCGGGGTGGGGTTGTTGAGCGACCGGATTGCGGGGGGCGGACCTTTGAAGGCGACGTGGCCTCGCGAGGACCGCAACCTTGCCAACCGCGAGAAGCAGGAAATGCAGCAGCTTTTGACGCGCAGGGGCTTTAGCACACAGGGTGTGGACGGGATTATTGGGCCGAATACGATTGCGGCGATCCGGCGGTTTCAGGCGTCTGTGGGCATGATCCCGGACGGGTATGCCAGTTATGAAGTGCTGCGCCGTTTGCGTTAGGGGCGGTAGCACCAGCAGCCCTGGTGGTGATCGTTGACCACGCCGACGGCTTGCAGATAGGCGTAGATGATTGTCGGGCCGACAAAGGACATGCCACGCTTTTTGAGGTCTTTGGAAATGGCCTCGGCGAGGGGTGTTTTGGCGGGTATTTCGGCGGCACTTGGCCAGTTGCCTTTGATGGGCTTATCGTCCACATGCGCCCAGAGCCAGTTTGAGAAGCTGCCGAATTCCTTTTGCATTTCCAGATAAATGCGGGCGTTCTTGCGGGCTGTCGGGACCTTTTGGCGGTGGCGGACAATGCCGGGATTGCTGAGGGCTTTGTGAAGCTCGAAGTCGGTCATGTCGGCGACGCGATTGACATCGAAGTTGTGGTAAACCTCGCGGTAGCCGTCGCGCTTTTTGAGGATGGTTTCCCACGAGAGACCGGCGTGCGCGCCTTCGAGGATCAGCATCTCAAACAGCATCTGATCATCGCGCACCGGCACGCCCCATTCGGTGTCGTGGTAGTGGGCGTAAAGCTCGGAGTGGGAGCCGAAACAGCGGGGTTTGTCGTCAATGGGGTCTGCCATGGGTGGCACGATACGCGTGCTTGAGCGCGGCGTCACGCGCTGCAACTGACAGGGTGTGTCAGCAGGGAAAATCGCAACGCGCGGTGTGCGAGGAGCCTTCGCAACCGGGGCAATGGTTAATGCCAGCGAAATAAGGGAAATGGGGGATTTTGCGACGTCGGTATCGTGTCGGTATTACGTCGGTATCACGTCGGTGCGACCGTGCGCTGCGTTAACCCCAGACCGAATGAGCGGGGGCTTTTGTTAACGAAGATGAACAAGGGGTTAACCGGCGGGGCGCGTCACATGTGATCTTCGGCGTCGGCCACATCGATGCCAAGCGCATCCAGACCGTCTTCGAGGTATTCGGCCAGACCGGGGATGCCGGAGAGGTATTGCTCGGTCGGGGCGGTTGCCTCTTCGCGCGCGGTTTGTTTGGCTTCGGCCAATTCGTCGGCGCTGTAGGTTTCGCGACCGACCCACATGAGGGCCACGAGGCTGACCTGTTCGTCTTCGTTAAGGCCCGAGATATAATCGCTCAGGTGATGGCTGTCGGGGCCGTATTCACGGCTCAGGAAGATCACGCGGACGATTTTTCCTGTTGAGATGTCGAGCATGGGTGATCCTCCTGTTTTCTGTCATCCTAGGGGCGATGGTAGGGTTCGGCTTTGCGCCAGATCAAGCATGGGGCGTTGGTCTTGTTGCCGCATGCGGCTTCGCTTAGGGCTGTGGTGAACGCTGCAAGCGAGGATTTTGAGATGACATTTACTTTTTCACGCGACGATTTTCCGTCCGATTTCAAGTTTGGCGCGGCGACTGCGGCCTATCAGATTGAAGGGACGTCCTTCGGGCGTGTGGGCAGCACGCATTGGGATACCTTCGCGGCGGGTCCCGGCAATGTGGTGAATGGGGAAGACGGGCGTGTGGCTTGTGATCATTATCATCGCTGGGGCGAGGATCTGGATTTGGTGCGTGACGGGAATTTCGATGTCTATCGGTTCTCGACGATGTGGCCACGGGTGATGCCGGATGGGCGGACGGTCAGCGCCGAGGGGTTGGATTTTTATGACCGTCTGGCGGATGGGATGGTTGAGCGCGGCTTGTCTCCGAATTTGACGCTTTATCACTGGGATATGCCGTCGGCTCTGGCGGATTTGGGGGGCTGGACGCACCCGGATGTGGGCAAGTGGTTTGCCGATTATACAGAGGCGGTGATCGGGCGCATTGGCGACCGGATGGACGCGGTTGCGACGATCAACGAGCCGTGGTGCGTGGCGTGGTTGTCGCATTTTCTGGGCGGTCATGCGCCGGGGTTGCGGGATATCCGGGCGGCGGCGCGGGCCATGCATCATGTTTTGGTGGCCCATGCGCGGTCTTTGGAGGTCATGCGGGCGGCCGGGCAGGAGAACCTTGGGATCGTGCTGAATTTTGAACATTCGACGCCGGCGAGCGAGCGGGACGCGGATGTTCACGCGGCCAAGACCTATGACGGGATTTACAATCGGTGGTTTGCGGGGGCGATTACCAAGGGGGCTTATCCGGAGGATATTCTGGAGGCGCTGGAGCCTCATATGCCGAACGGGTGGCAGGACGATATGGGCGCGATTTCGGCGCCGATTGATTGGTTGGGGATCAATTATTACACGCGGTCTTTGCATGAGCATGTGCCGGGGGCAGTCTGGCCTGCGGAGCGGGCGGTGCCGGGGAATTTGCCGAAGACGGCCCAGGACTGGGAGATTTATCCCGAGGGGTTGCATGGGTTTTTGATGCGGCTGGGGCGTGAGTTCACTGGCGATTTACCGATTTTTGTGACCGAGAACGGGATGGCGGGGGCTGATCCGGGGGACGCGGGGCAGGTCGATGATCCGGCGCGGATTGCGTATTTTGAGGCCCATGTGGGGGCGGTGAAGCGGGCGATTGCGGATGGTGCCAACGTGAAGGGGTATTTCGCGTGGTCGCTGTTGGACAATTACGAGTGGGCGTTCGGGTACGACAAGCGGTTTGGGATTGTGCATGTGGATTATGAGACGCAAGTGCGGACGCCGAAGGGGTCTTATCTGGCGTTTCGGGAGGCTTTGGGGCGGGGGTGAGATGGGGGTTGGTTTGTGGTTTTGCGGACTTTGCTGCCGTTTACATGATCCGCTAAGCTCGTAATGAGAGGACTGTCTGGCGATTGTGAATCGGAAGGTGAAGCTCATGCGTAATTTCTGTGCAAGTCTAATAGTGTATCTGGCAATCGGATTTGCTGCTTCTGCGCAGGAGGCAGTTTATCTGATCAGACATGGCGAGAAAGATCTCTCGGGCGCTGATCCTGCCCTAACCCCCGAAGGCAGACTAAGAGCGGCAGCATGGGCTGAGATGCTCGGGGATGTTGGCCTTGATGTAATCATCACTTCAGATGCGCTGCGAACTCAAGAAACTGGCGGAATTGTCGCCAGCGCTCTCGGTCTTCAAGCCAATGCCCTGCCAAAAGCCGATGTCGCCGGATTGGTGGATACTTTGGAATTTGACCA
>JABDQU010000139.1 GCA_013042105.1 Boseongicola sp. | reverse complement strand
TGCAGATGCCAGACTTCCATCTTTTCCTTGATGAGATCAATAAACGGCAAGAACAACGCCCGGTTCAGCCCATCTTTGTAAAGATCATCAGGTGCCCGGTTAGACGTCGTCACAACCGTTACGCCTGTCTCGAACATCCGCTCAAACAGACGTCCGACAATCATCGCGTCCGCAATATCCGTGATCTGCATTTCATCAAGACACAAAAGCCGCAGACCTGCCGCCATATCGTCCGCTACAGGGCGGATCGCATCGTCGACACCGGTTTGGCGCGCTTTATGCAGCGCAGCCTGCACTTCCTGCATGAAGGCATGAAAATGCACGCGACGGCTCTTTTCGACACCGGCGGCCTCATAGAACAAGTCCATCAACATGGATTTCCCGCGCCCGACGCCGCCCCAAAGGTAAAGACCGCGCACCGGAGTCGCCTTCTTGGCAAACATCCACCCCAGACTGCCGCCCTTTTGCGGGGCGTTCCTCAACCCGAATGCAATGCAATCCAACTCGTGCAATACGGCCTCTTGCGCCGGATCAGCGGTCAGATGTTCGGCTTCAATTCTGGCGCGATAGGCGGTCGTTATCAGGCTCTTCAACGGCATCACACAGATGAAGCATGCCAACGCACAAATGAAAAGAGGCTCAGCCGTCCTTGGTCACATCATATCCATAGAGCCAGTCAAAACGGCGAAGCGGCTGCGCCGGAGCCAAGGCCCCCGCAAGCCGCAATACACTATGGGCCGCAAACCGCACGGGCGCGCTTTTCAGGTGATAGTTGCGCGCATTGGCCGTCGCGGCCTCGACCACACGTGTCACCCGCTCGCGTCTCTGGTTCTGATACTGCGCCAATCCCTGTGGTAAGGCCCCGGCCCCAACCGCCACATTCAATGCCCATGCATCTTCCAGCGCCATATTCGCCCCTTGCGCCAGAAACGGCAGCGTCGGATGCGCCGCGTCGCCCAAGAGAACCTGTTGGCGGTCCCACCACCGATCCGCAACCCGGTGCCGAAACAGCCCCCAGAGGAAGCATTCCTCTACCGCGTCAAGCCATCCACGCACACGTGGTGAAAATCCCGCAAAAGCCCCTCTGAGATTGCCGGGATGGTCGTTGTGGCTCCAGCCTTCTTCTGCCCAAGCCGCGCGCTCCTCGACGGCGACGATGTTGCGCAATCCCCCGGGCAAAGGATAACTCACGACATGGCGGCCTGGGCCCATGTGCACCTCGGCAACCGGTGGCCCATCGCCCGGAATAAGGGCGCGCCAGGCCACCTGTTTTGTGAAGAATGGCTTGGACGCTTCATCAACACGCGCCCGCACCTTTGAATGTAGCCCGTCCGCGCCGACCAACAGATCATCGCCCGGCAGCGCAGCCCCTTCAGGCAACGGCGTAATCTCGCGGCCTGTCTCTACCCGGACACCGGCGGCCTCCGCGGCCGCCTTCAAAACCTCTATCAAGCGCGCGCGGTGCACAAATCGCCATTCAAGACCGCGGCCATGCTTTGCCAGATCAAGCGTCAGGACCTCTCGCCCGCTTGGTCCGTCGAAAAGCCGCACGGCACTGTCCTTCAAAGACACCTGCTCAAGATCACTTGTGGCACCAATTGCGCGCAACACCGCCATCCCGTTCGGACTGATCTGAATACCGGCTCCTACCTCGCCGATCTCGGGAGCGCGCTCCGCCACGACAACCGAATGCCCTGATTGAGCCAAGGCCGTCGCTGCAGTCAGACCGCCAATGCCTGCGCCTGCGACCGTGATTTTCAGGCTATCGCCCATGGATCTCGCCTCCCTTTGGGCAATTCTGGTATGCGCAGCGCCGCAGCGCCTTGATCGACCTCAAACATGCCTAACCAGCAAGAGGCAAACGGCTCTCGGCCAACTCTACAAAAAATGAACACCCCGACGGGATGGCCTCATCATTGAAGTTATACTTGGGATGGTGCAACGGCGCGTTGTCGCCAATCCCAAGGTGAATATACGCGCCGGGCCGCGCGTTCAGCATAAAGCCGAAATCCTCTCCCCAAAGGTAAATGGGTGCGGTTTCGCAAGAACCGGCCACTTTTGCGGCGGCTTCCGCTGCAAATTCGGTGTGACGATCGCTGTTGATCATGACCGGATACCCTTCGCGTATTTGCGCATCGGCCACGGCACCGAGCGATGCCGAGATTCCGGTCGCGATCTCAACGATGCGACGCTTGGCAAAGTCCCGGTTCTCCTCGGTCATGGTGCGTAATGTGCCCTTCATCACGACCTCTTCCACGACCACATTATAGGCCGTCGTGGACGTCTCGAACGAGGTTATCGAAACGACAACTTGCTCGACGGGATCAATCTGGCGACTGACAATCGTCTGCAAGGCCGTCACCACATGCGATGCAACCACTGTCGCATCCACCGTCTGATGCGGCTGCGCGGCATGCCCGCCCTTACCGGTAATCTTGATGTATATCTCATCGGTGGATGCGTAAAACGCCCCCGGCCGTATCGCAAACTCGCCCAGTGGACGACCCGGCACGTTGTGCATGCCGTAGACCTCATCAATACCAAAACGCTCCATCATGCCATCGTCCACCATTTCGCGCCCGCCAGCCCCGCCCTCCTCAGCAGGTTGAAAGATCACCGCAACGGTGCCGTCAAAGTTCCGGGTCTCCGCCAGATACTTCGCCGCCCCCAGAAGCATCGCTGTGTGCCCGTCATGCCCACAAGCATGCATTTTACCGGGAACGGTCGAGGCATACTCAACACCCGTCTCTTCATGGATTGGCAAAGCATCCATATCCGCACGAAGCCCCACAACGCGGCCTGATCCCGAACTGCGTCCTTTGATCAGACCGACAAGGCCCGTGCGGCCGATGCCGGTGAAAACCTCGTCGCAACCGAATTCGCGTAACCGGGCCTCAACGAACCCGGCCGTCCATTGCACGTCAAATTGCAACTCGGGAGTCTTATGCATCTCGCGACGCCATCCCGAGATCTCATCATGTAGCTCTGCAAACCGGTTTCTGACCGCCACTAGTCCACTCCTCAATGCTGCAAAGACCCGAGGAACAGGCCAAATTGGCACCGCTTCTTTTTGGCCAAAATATCCCGGGGGTGCGGGGCAGAGCCCCCGCCTTGATCGCCGCCCAAAGGGGCGGCGAAGTAGACTTAACGCCGCGCGTCGCCAACCAGCTTCCACACCGCCGGAACCAAAAGAGCCGCCAGTACCAGCTTCAAAGCATCGCCCGCCAGAAACGGAGTAAGTCCCCACTCAAGGATTGGCTTGTCCCAACCGTAAAGCACGCCCAGCCACACCAGTCCGGGAACGTAAATGATCGCATTCCCTGCAAACAAGGCCGCCGCCATCTTGCCGAATGAGCGATCCCAGCCTGCACGCGCAAATGCGCCCAAAGCCAATGCCGCCAGAGCATAGCCCACCAGATAGCCACCGGTGCCACCCATCATGTAAGCCAAGCCATATTCAGTCGCCGAAGACCCCGCAAACACGTTGACCCCGAGCGCGCCAACCGCAAGATACCCAAGGATAGTGATTAGCCCCAACCGCGGGCCATAAGCCGCACCGATTGTCAGCACCGCAAATGTCCCCATTGTCATCGGCACCGGCCACATTGGAATGCGGATTTTGGCTGCAATCGCGAGAACCGCGATGCCAGCGAGCACCAATACGACCTGTTTGATGCGCAAGGCGCTGCCTTCATTTGATCCGAACAGATCGGCCAGCACCGGGCGGGCTGTGAGTGTGGACATGGGTTTTCCCTCAACGTTAGTGATTGATTTGAGCAGACTATCGCACCCCGCGCGTCGGCCCGCAAGCGTCACGACAGTCGCTGGAACTGTGTCTCCATTCGATAGGCCTTGCGAGGCCCCTCAACAGTCCAGACCGCAACCCAGTTTGGAAACCCCTTGAAATCATACGAAACCTGATAGCGATCTGGCGGACACAAATAGGTCGTTTCATAAACCTCAACCCCAAGCGGCACCGAATGGAAGGGGCGCATATCTTCGAATGCCACATCAATGCGCGACCCGTCCGCACTCCAAACATAACGCCGCGTCGCCTTCATCGAAGTCCCCCCACGCGAGGGCGTCAAAACACCCGACTCATCCTGTATCAATCTTGGCCCCGATCGATGGAAAACACTCTCACCTTCAAACAAATCGCACCGCCCGTCATCGTGAACAATCCGGCGCGCCATGGACCAGCGCCCTTCCAAAGCCGTCAGGGATGCAAGCCCGCTCATTCTTTCCTCCGAAAGAGACCGACAGTCACATCCGAGCCCTGACCTCGAAACCGTACCGCCGAACCATCCGCGCTTATGTCCACGTCAAAACAGCTCCATGCCGAATTCGGCGGCCACTGACTGCAATATTGCGCCCCGCGCACCGTCCACGTCCCCCAGCTATCCGCACCCGCATTGTACAAAGTCGTCCCCGAAGCATTAAACACTTGCCACGCAGCGTCATAATCCACCGTTCGATCTGAAAGGATCGCGCTGATGCCCGGCCCGTCCAACACACCCCACTCGTCTGCAAAAGCCGGACCAGCCATCAAAGCCAGCGCCGCGCAAAAATTGCGCATCCCGCGCTCCTTGTTCCTGCCGCTTAGCCAGTCTAAACGCATGGCGCGCGCACGCAATTCGAAAGGCAAAGAAACATGATCCCCAGATACGCCCGCCCCGACATGGTCGCCATTTGGTCACCCGAAACCAAATTCCGCATCTGGTATGAGATCGAAGCCCACGC
Source organism: Boseongicola sp. (assembly GCA_013042105.1). Taxonomy (GTDB): domain Bacteria; phylum Pseudomonadota; class Alphaproteobacteria; order Rhodobacterales; family Rhodobacteraceae; genus Boseongicola. The sequence goes on along the minus strand of JABDQU010000139.1, from coordinate 14,538 downwards.
CTGTGACGCCCAAGCCGAGCTGGGAGTTATTCCCGCTGAAAGCGCAGCAGCCGTCTGGAAAGCCAAAGACGTCAAATTCAACGTCGCCCGTATCGACGAGATCGAAGCCGTCACCAAACACGACGTCATCGCGTTCCTCACGCACCTCGCCGAAATCATTGGTAATTCCGAAGCCCGCTTCGTCCATCAGGGCATGACATCTTCGGATGTCCTCGACACAACCTTGAACGTGCAGCTCGTGCGCGCCGCCGACATCCTGATCGCCGATATGGAAAACCTCCTCGCCGCGCTGAAAATCCGCGCAATTGAGCACAAGATGGATGTGCGCATCGGCCGGTCACACGGGATCCATGCCGAACCGGTCACCATGGGCCTGACTTTCGCGCGCTTTTATGCCGAAATGGACCGCGGCCTCGCCCGCCTCAGAAATGCACGGGCCGAGATCGCAACCGGCGCAATTTCCGGCGCCGTTGGCACATTCGCCAATATCGACCCCGCTGTAGAAGCCCACGTCTGCGAAAAACTCGGACTGTCGCCGGAACCGATCTCAACTCAGGTCATTCCCCGCGACCGCCACGCGATGTTCTTCGCAACCTTGGGCGTCATCGCGTCCTCAATTGAAAACATCGCGATTGAAATCCGCCACATGCAGCGCACTGAAGTGCTTGAAGCCGAGGAGTTCTTCTCAAAAGGCCAGAAAGGCTCCTCCGCGATGCCGCACAAGAGAAACCCGGTCCTGACCGAAAATCTCACCGGCCTCGCCCGGCTTGTACGCATGACAGTTGTGCCCGCCATGGAAAACGTCGCTCTCTGGCACGAGCGCGATATCTCGCATTCGTCGGTCGAGCGCGGGATCGCGCCAGACGCAACAGTGACGCTCGATTTTGCTTTGGCACGCCTTACCGGTGTGATCGAGAAACTCGTGATCTATCCAGAGAATATGATGAACAATCTCAATCAGTTCCGAGGCCTTGTTCATTCGCAGCGTGTGCTTCTTGCCCTCACCCAAAAGGGTGTCAGCCGCGAAGATGCCTATCGTCTCGTTCAACGCAATGCGATGAAAGTTTGGGAGGAAGGCAAGGACTTCCAGACCGAGCTTCTTGCCGACGCAGAAGTCACCGCCGCCATGTCCGAGGATGAGATCGCCGAAAACTTCGACCTTGGCCATCACACCAAACACGTCGACACCATTTTCGCGCGCGTCTTCGGCCCCGACTAATTGTTTAGAAACCGCACAAAATCTCGGCTTTGACGTGATCCCCTGTCGTGCTATCTTTTTTGTATGACAACAAGGAGAGACCAATGAAGACGAAGATCCTTCTGGCCACTCTGGCCTTGGCCGTGACGCCTTCCCTTGCGCTTGCGATGGGCTGCGGCTTTGGCCACGCGAAAACAGAAACCGCATCGATTTCCTGCGCTGAAGGAAGTGTATACAATGCAGAGGCACAGCGTTGTGTCCCAACAACAAGTTAACCGTGATATTCCCTCGGTAACTCTGGGCGGCTCACTTCGAGCCGCCCTTTTTGCATGCGTCTTTTCAACGCCCGCCCTTGCGGTTGAACTGGAAGAGTTTTCCACGCCCCCAACGCCCACGGAAACCACAACCGAGTGTGCTGAGGGTATGATTTACGATGATGCGACCGAGGCGTGCGTTGCGCCGGAAGATGCCAGCGACGATCAGGCGGCGCTCTATCTTGACGCACGCGAGCTTGCCTGGGCTGGACGACTTGACGACGCCACGCGTGTTCTTGCCCGCATGGAGACTACAGATAAAACGCTGACATATCAGGGGTTTGTCGCGCGCAAGTCGGGTGACTGGACCAGCGCAGAAATCTTCTACCTTGCCGCGCTTGACGCCAACCCCAACAATCTTCTTGCGCGCTCCTATTACGGTCAGGGCCTTGCCGATTCAGGCTTTATCGAGGCCGCCGAGAACCAACTGACGGAGATCCGCCAACGAGGAGGTCGTCAGACTTGGCCGGAAATTGCTCTACGCCTCCACCTCGACGGGGCCGACAGCGGATATTAGGTCCTGAGCCAGTAGCCAAAATTTAACCGTTCGTGCTTAGAACAGGCATCAACGGAGGTGAGGTAATGTCTCTCGACTTGGCTTTGGCCAATCCAATGGATTTGCCGGGGATAGGATCAACTTCGGGCCTATCGGGGCGCGAAAAGGCGGCAATTGTCGTGCGCCTACTGCTGTCCAGCGGTTCCGTGCCGGCCATTGCCGATCTGCCGGACAGTCTTCAGACCGAGCTCACCCTGCAACTGGCCCGCATGACGCCTGTTGATCAGGAAACCGTTGATGCGGTGGCTGCCGAATTTGCAGAGGCTATCGAGAAAATTGGGTTGTCTTTCCCGACCGGGTTGGAGAGCGCGCTTGGTCTTTTGGACGGCGTGATCTCGGCAAGCGCCTCAAGCCGCTTGAGGCGGATGTCTTCAGACGACTATCACGGCGACCCTTGGGACAAAATCGGGACTGTCGACAACGATCGCCTAGCGCAGGTGCTTGAAGACGAATCGATCGAAGTCGCCGCGATTGTTCTGTCGAAATTAAAGGTCTCAAAAGCTGCCGAGCTTCTGGGGTTTCTCCCTGGCGAGCGTGCACGGCGCATTACCTACGCAATTTCCCTAACCGGCGCGGTCGCACCGCCCATGGTCCGCCGCGTCGGCATTGCGCTGGCCGAGCAACTTGACACCCGCCCCGTGCGCGCCTTTTCGGAAGGCCCCGTTACCCGCGTCGGGGCAATTCTGAACTACTCGCCTGCGACCGTGCGAAACGAAGTGTTGGATGGCCTTGATGTCGAAGATGCAGACTTTGCCGAACAAGTGCGCAAGGCGATCTTCACCTTTGCCAATATCAAAGATCGCGTCGCAGATCGTGATATTCCCCGCATCCAGCGCGATCTCGATCAAGCCGACCTGCTCACCGCCATCGCCGGTGCCGAGGGCGAAGACGTCGCCACAGTCGACTTCATAATGGATAATATCTCGCAGCGCCTCGCCGACAGCCTGCGCACCGAAGCTGCCGAAAAAAAAGGCGTCACCACTGCCGACGCCGAAGCCGCTATGATGCGTATCGTGAACACCGTGCGTGCGCTTGAAAGCAGCGGTGAAATTTTCCTCGTTGCCAAAGACGAATAGCGAAGTGCGCTTGTGCAGGATGCGCGTGACTTCTATCTAGAAAGCGCATGTCGACTTCAACGCCACCAAAACCCAAGCCTGCGCCACCGTTCGCGCACAAAGTGCAAAATATCGCTGCACAATCCGTGCTGCGTGGAGCGCTTTTTCTGCCCTATGAAACCCGCGTCCGACTTGTGGGTTGGCTGGTGCAGACCGTGCTCGCCCCGCTATCGGGCTGGAACAAGCGCGTGCACGCAAACCTCGACCTTGTTGCGCCGGAAATGCCCGAGGCTGAAAAAAACCGCATCGCTGCGCGTGTTGCCAATAACGTGGGCCGCACCCTGATAGAAATCTACTCGGGAGATGCTTTCCTCAAACGGGTCAAGAACGCCCCTCAAAGTGGTCCGGGCATTGCGGCAATAAACGAAGCAAGAGACCAAGGCCGCCCGATCGTTCTTCTCACCGCGCATATCGGCAACTATGACGCCGTGCGCGGCGCCTTCGCACAAGCAGGCTACCAGATCGCTGCGCTTTACAAACCAATGCGCAACACCGCCTTTAACGACCACTACGTCAAAGCCGTCGCTCATATCGCCAGTCCGGTCTATCCGACCACGGGGCGCGGGATCGCCTCGCTGATTTCACATCTGAAAAATGGCGGGACTATTGGGATTGTCGGCGATATCGGCTCGACCGGAGCCCCATTACTCGAATTCTTTGGCCAGCCGGCGCATACACCTATCTCTGCGGCAGAATGGGCGGTAAAATATAATGCCTTGCTCGTTCCGATCTACGGGCTGCGCCAACCCGACGGCCTGTCATTTCATATCATCGCCGACGCCCCAATCCCAAACGGCGACCCCGAAGAGATGATGCAGGCCTACAACGACAGCGTTGAAAAAATGACAAAAGAGCACATGGATCAGTGGTTCTGGATTCACAAACGCTGGAAGCGCGCGCACGAAGCGGCGTTGGCGACCTAGCGTATCTGAGCAGCACCGAGAATCGGCCCAGATGTCGACGACTGCACAAGAACCACAACTCGAACGCCATCCGGCACCTTGACCGACGCACGATACGTGCCGCGTCCATTCCATTCGCCGATTTCTACCAATTTGCGCACGATATTATGGTATTTCAGCGTGCGCCCGGCATTTTCGCCGCGGCGAATGTCGACCGTTGCCATGGGCGTGACCGTCGCAACCTGCACCACTGCATCCCCTGAAGGCATCGTTCCGCTCGCCCGGATCGACACCGAAACCCGGTCTCCGTCCCGACCAAGCGATACTTGCGCTGGCTTGATCTGCGCACGATGAGCCGCGATTGTATCCAGCAATTTCATTGGGTTCGAGCCAACAACGTGATCGACGCCACCCACGACCACTTGCGGTGTATAAATCGACCGCTTGCCCGCCGCCCGTGAATAGCCGCGCTGCCGGATCGTATGCGCCGGATCAGCAAACTCGTCTTTCCAACCAATGTAGTCCCAGTAATCCACATGCAGCGCCAAAGCGATGATGTCGTCCCGCTCTGACAGTTCAGCGACGATCTTGTCAGCCGGGGGACAGGACGAGCAGCCTTGAGATGTAAATAATTCTACGACCACCGGCTCGCCTGCCGATGCAAAAGACGCAAGCGTCATCCAGACCGCCGAACACCAAATCAAAAGCCGCATAACCGCCATCCATCCTTGCTTTAGATTGCCTGACTAACGCCTCTCATCAAAACACTCCAATCAAGGTTTTGCGAGAGCACGTTACAAAACGCACCAAAACCTGAAAAATACTGTACACTATGGTATACAAATTGCCGCATCCCCCTTGCGCTGAACACATCCGAGACGCTACAGAAACGTCAAGACACCGGCGCTGCAAGGCGCAGACATCTATTTAAGGGAGCCATCTGACATGCCCATTACCGTTGGCCAGGACACTGCCAAAACTCGTAAAACGCTCACAGTCGGGGATCAATCGGTCGCCTATTACTCTATTCCGGCTGCCGAAGCTGCGGGCCTTGGAGATTTCTCCCGCCTGCCCGCCGCACTGAAAGTCGTACTGGAAAACATGCTCCGCTTTGAGGATGGCAAGACTGTCACCGTTGACGACATCAAAGCGTTTTCAACATGGGCCGACAAGGGCGGTAAAAACCCCCGCGAGATCGCCTACCGTCCGGCCCGCGTGCTCATGCAGGACTTCACAGGCGTTCCGGCCGTTGTTGATCTTGCCGCTATGCGTGACGGCCTTGTGGCCCTCGGTGGCGACGCTGAAAAGATCAACCCTCTGAACCCGGTCGACCTTGTGATTGACCACTCGGTCATGATCGACGAATTCGGAAACCCACGCGCTTTCCAGATGAACGTGGACCGCGAGTACGAACGCAATATGGAACGCTACACCTTCCTCAAGTGGGGTCAATCCGCCTTCAACAACTTCCGCGTTGTGCCACCCGGAACCGGCATCTGCCACCAGGTGAACCTCGAATACCTCGCCCAAGCTGTCTGGTCCGACGAAGACCAAAACGGCGAAACCGTCGCCTACCCTGACACGCTCGTGGGCACCGACAGCCACACCACCATGGTGAACGGTCTTGCCGTTCTCGGCTGGGGCGTTGGTGGCATTGAAGCCGAAGCTGCAATGCTCGGCCAGCCGATTTCGATGCTCATTCCCGAAGTCGTCGGCTTTGAGCTTACGGGCGAGATGACCGAAGGCACCACCGGCACCGACCTTGTATTGAAGGTTGTTGAAATGCTCCGCGCAAAGGGCGTCGTCGGAAAGTTCGTCGAATTCTACGGCGGTGGCCTCGATACTCTACCGCTTGCAGACCGCGCGACCATTGCCAACATGGCCCCAGAATACGGCGCAACTTGCGGCTTCTTCCCGGTCGACGGCGAAACGCTTCGCTACCTGCGCACAACGGGCCGCTCGGAAGAACGCATCGCATTGGTCGAAGCATATGCAAAAGAGAACGGCTTCTGGCGCAGTGCAGACTACGCTCCCGTCTACACCGACACACTGACCCTCGATATGGGCACCATTGTGCCTGCGATCTCTGGCCCAAAACGCCCTCAGGACTACGTCGCTCTGAACGACGCCAAGACAGCCTTCGCCAATGAGATGGAAAACACCTTCAAGCGCCCAATGGGCAAGGAAGTTCCCGTTGAAGGCGAAGACTATACTTTGGAGTCCGGCAAGGTCGTGATCGCCTCGATCACATCCTGCACCAACACATCGAACCCTTATGTGATGATTGGCGCTGGCCTTGTGGCCCGCAAAGCGCGCGCCTTGGGCCTAAACCGTAAGCCATGGGTCAAGACGTCGCTCGCTCCCGGTAGTCAGGTTGTTTCTGCCTACCTTGAAGCTGCGGACCTGCAGGAAGACCTCGACGCTATCGGCTTCAACCTCGTCGGCTATGGCTGCACAACCTGTATCGGTAACTCGGGTCCAATCCAGCCAGAACTCTCCAAAGCCATCGCAGACGGAGACCTCGTTGCAACGTCAGTCCTCTCTGGTAACCGGAACTTCGAAGGCCGGATCAGCCCTGACGTCCGCGCCAACTACCTTGCATCGCCGCCACTGGTTGTGGCCTATGCTTTGGCCGGCACGCTCGACATCGACCTAACGTCCGAGCCTCTGGGACAAGACAAGGACGGCAACGACGTCTACCTGAAAGACATCTGGCCATCTCAGAAAGAGATCGCTGAGCTTGTTGAGGCAACTGTGACACGTGAAGCCTTCATGTCTAAATATGCCGAAGTCTTCACTGGCGACGAGAAGTGGCAAGGGGTCGAAACCACCGACAGCCTTACCTACGACTGGCCCGGAACATCGACCTACGTGCAAAACCCGCCCTATTTTGAAGGCATGGGGGCAGAACCAGGTGTCATCTCTAACGTGAAAGACGCGCGCGTCCTTGCTGTTCTTGGTGACATGATCACCACCGACCACATCTCGCCCGCTGGTTCGTTCAAGGAATCGACACCTGCTGGTCAGTACCTTTTGGATCGTCAGGTCGCCCCGCGCGAGTTCAACTCCTACGGGTCACGCCGCGGCAACCACCAGATCATGATGCGCGGCACTTTTGCCAATATCCGCATTAAAAACGAAATGCTCGATGGCGTCGAAGGCGGCTACACCAAAGGCCCCGATGGCACACAGCAGTCGATCTTCGACGCGGCGATGGCCTATCAGGAACAAGGCACGCCTCTGGTCGTCTTTGGCGGCGAGCAATATGGCGCAGGCTCAAGCCGCGACTGGGCTGCCAAAGGCACGGCCCTCCTCGGTGTCAAAGCCGTGATTGCAGAAAGCTTCGAGCGTATCCACCGCTCAAACCTTGTTGGCATGGGCGTGATCCCGTTCGAGTTCACAGGTGGCGACAGCCGCAAGTCGCTCGGGCTGACAGGTGACGAAACCGTTTCAATTTCGGGCCTCGAGGGCGATCTAAAGCCGCTTTCGAACGTTCCCTGCACGATCACTTACCCGGATGGCACCACCAAGGACATCCAGATCAAGTGTCGGATCGATACCGCGATCGAGAAGGAATATATCGAACACGGTGGCGTCCTGCACTACGTTCTGCGCAACCTCGCAGCAGCGTAATCAGCACTCCAATCGGAAACGACAAAGCCCGCCGGAACATCCGGCGGGCTTTGTCATTCGCAGTTTCGCGCCAGAAACCCTTAGTTCAGTCAGTGGAAAACGCGCGAGGTCACTCGGTTGCCGATCTCGCGATAACTCGCGCCAATCCCCGCAATCGCGCTGCGTATCCGAGAACGCCCGCCCGCATTTCGTGCGCGTGACGCCGCTTCAGTCACCTGCAAGGCAATTTCATCCATTCGCTCGGCCCGGCCATTGGCCAAAGCAACGCGGATGCTTTCACCGTCAATCATGAAGTTCAGCTCAGGATCACCCTCTGGACTGCGCTCGACAGCCGTATTCTGAATCCGCGCAAGCGGCAGGACCCGGTGGCGCACAAATGCTCCGTTGCGGTTGATCGAACCAATACGTAATTCGCCAGCCTCGCTGTCCAGTTCGATTGCGTTACGCGGCCCCTTGCGTGACAGGATATTGAAGACAACAGCCAAACCAACACAAGCAAGCACCGCCGCTACCACACGCCCAATACCGGTGATCTCTGCGGAGACAGCCATCGCAAAAATGAAAGGCATAACAAGCACAGCGCCGCAAAACAGGCCAAGAACGCTGAGAACAAGAAGAACAAAATTCAGCCAGTTCTTACGCACCCGTTTCTCGGAAACAGACACACCCCAATCTGTTGTGTGTCGCACCAAAGCCGTGGAAACGCGGCGCGGTCGCTGATTGCGAGACTCCATAAATCTATCCAATTCAAGACATAGAAAAGAACGCGCCGGATTGTGAGCAAGCAGTATGGCGATTTTGTGAAGCGCCAGAGGCGTAAAGCATGCCGAGCGTGAGTCTCACCAGTATCCAAACCGCATCACATCGCACCGCGGCGGCAAGCTACCGACAATTTTCGAAACTGTCCGCCGTCATTCAGCCCTCTGTTTCCAAAACGTGCATATTCTAACCCGAAACCCACTGTTTCCTCGGCAAGCGCGCCCGAATCCGTCACAAGAAAGCCGTAAAGTATGTGGGGTTTGTAATGAGTATCCAGCGGACTAGTGACCGCCTCCGGGTGATTGCCCGGGCCTTTCCAACATCTGTTCCACCTATGGAAGGTGCCGCGATCTTGGTGCTAATGGCCGTCTGGCTGTTCGGCTCCTGAGGTCTGAAGCCAACCTCGGAGATCAGTTCGCCGCTTCTGCAAGCAGAGGACGAATGCGCTTTTCCAAAATGACATCCGTGACGGGGCCCGCAAAGCGCAACAAAACGGTGCCATCGCCGTCGATCACGAAGGTCTCCGGCACACCATAAACGCCCCATTCCAGCGCCATGCGCCCGGCATCATCAGCGCCAACTCCCGCAAAGGGATCACCCAACTCTTCTAGAAACGCCCGTGCCTTGTCCGCGTCATCCTTGTAATTTACGCCATAGATTGGCAGCCCCTCGGCCTGCAAATCCATCAACTGCGGATGCTCAACGCGGCACGGTGCACACCAGCTCGCCCAGAAATTCACAATCTTCGGCCCCGGCTCTTCCAAAACTGCCCGTGTAAAAGGCACCAGTCCCGCCAGAGGGGTTACCTCTACAGCCGGCGCAGGGGCACCGACCAAAGTCGACGGCAAGGCGTCCGGATCATCCCGGAACATGCCTCCCAAAAACAATCCCGCAAGAGCCGCAAAAATCAAAGGGGGCAAGATCGCCAGAACCGGGATCTTCTTCATTTTTTCCACCGCGCCTCGGCTTCATCCAAAAGCCGTTTGGTGCGCCGCGCCTGCGCGACACTCAACGCCACAATGGCGACCAACAACAAAAGCGACACGCCATAGGCAAGGCTCACCTCGACGGCATATGTCCCTAGGTCTGGCATCAGGCCGCACGCTCGCGCAGTGTGATCGCATGTGCTCGCCGTTTGCGAATCTCCGTCCGCGTCCGCATCAAGACAAGTGCGAGGAACAAAAAGAAAAAGCCAGCGAGGCAAACCAGAAGCGGAAACCAGAACACATCCGAGATGTTTTCCTCGGCATCCATCGACAAGGACGCACCCTGATGCAGGCCTTGGTTCCAGAAATTCACAGCATAGCGCGACAAAAAGGCAAAGACCGAGCCCACCAAACACAGAACCGAAGTCAGATCCGCCGCCGTATCCGGGTCCTCAATTGCGGACCAAAGCGCCATGTAACCAAGGTAAAACAAGAATAAGATCAGAAAAGACGTCAACCGCGGATCCCAGGCCCAGAATGTGCCCCACATCGGCTGACCCCAAATTGCGCCGGTCATAAGAGCAATCAACGTCATCGTCACCCCAACTGGTGCCGCAGCCTTCGCCGCCAGCGCCGAAACGTGATGTCGACGGATCAACCAGACCAAAGAGGTGACCAACATCATCACCCAGATATTGATTGCCATGAACGCCGAGGGCACATGCAAATAGATAATCTTGACGGTAGAGCCCTGCCGGAAATCATTGGGTGTAAAGAAAAATCCCCACACCAACCCCACCGACAACGCCACCGCCGCCAGCACGAAGGCCGGCCCCATCACCCGGTCGGTGAAGGCCATAAAGCGGCGTGGATTGGCGTATTCCCAAAACGACATATGTTCTTCTAGTCCGACCGGGATTGACCCACAAGACACGACCGTGAGAGCGTCCTAGCGCAGATTGACGCGGAGTGCTGCAGCGCCCGCAAAGGGCAATAAAGCTACGGTCCCAAAAGTGATTCCGGTCATCAGGATAAGTGGCGTTCCCGCATCCAATCCGTCCACCCCGCGCCGAACAGTATCAGCGCCAAAAATCAAAGTCGGGATATACAGCGGCAGCACCAACAGAGACAGCAGCAATCCGCCCCGCTTCAATCCAACTGTCAAAGCCGCGCCGAATGCGCCGATCATGCTCAACGCTGGCGTTCCAAGTGCCAAAGAGGCCACCAGCCAGCCAAAGCCGCCCGCCGGCAGGTTCAAAAACACGCCGAACAGCGGTGCCGCCAATGTCAGAGGCAAGCCCGTTGTCACCCAATGCGCCAAGGCCTTTACAGCGACCACGCCTTCCAGAGGCACCGGCGCGGTTGCCAGAAACTCAAGCGATCCATCCTCAAAGTCGGTCGCGAAAATCCGATCCAATGACAACAGACAGGCCAACAGTGCTCCCAACCACAAAACGCCCGGAGCAATCGGCGCCAAAACGCCCTGAGAAGGTCCGACCCCAAATGGCACCAGAATGACCACGATCAAAAAGAACGCCAACGCCAAACCAAACCCACCCCCGGCCCGGATTGCCAGCCTCAGATCCCGGATCAACAACCCTTTCATTCAAAGGCCTCGTCAAATACTCCGCCCTGAGGTGTGCTGGCCCGAAAGGTGCTCAAATCCAAAACATCTGCATCAATTCCAAGGTCGATGTGCGTAGCAATCACCGCCACGCCGCCGCCCTCCAGATGCCGCCTTACCGCTTGTCCAAACAGTTCGACCGACGCGGCATCCAGCGACACCGTCGGCTCATCCAACAGCCAGATCGGACGCCCGGTCACTAACATCCGCGCCAATCCTAGGCGCCGCTTTTGCCCCGCCGACAATGACTGCGCTGGTCGCGCTGCCAAATCGTTCAAATGAAACGCCTCGAGCGCCTCAGCGATATCCCCAAACCCGAACAAACCGCCCCAAAACGTCAGGTTTTCGACAACACTCAACGTCCCCTTCAAACCATCCGCATGGCCTGCATAAGCAACCGCGTCGTCGGTTCCGAAAATCTTACCAGCCACCGCTGGCTGCAGTCCTGCCAACGTGCGCAAAAGCGTTGTCTTGCCCGATCCGTTTGGCCCGCGCAGCACCAAAGCCGAACCGGAAGAGACCTCAAACGAGACCCCTTCCAACACAGTCAGCCCACCCCGCGCGCAGACCAGATCAGCAACTCTCAGCAACACTTCCATCATACGTCAAAGGCATGGCCCAAGCCTCGCCCAATGTCCACGCCAGACATGCGCGCGCCCCCCGCCTCTTCACCCTTTTCAAAATACCTCCGCCGGAGGCAAGCTATCCAACCGCGCTCAGACGCCGATCAAGGCCACGCCGACACGACGCCCCTCGCCCAACAAGACGTTGTATGTCCTACAGGCCTGAGGGCTGGCCATGATTTCAACGCCGATCCCAACAGCCTCCAAAGCGCCACGAAACGCGCTCGGGATGTGCGCGATCTCTGAGCCCGTACCGACCAACAGGAAATCAATGTCCCCCGCGGCCGCAACGAAGGCCGATGCGTCCTCAAACCCGCCCCAAGCCGTCACGCCGGAAGGCAAAACCGCCACCGGCGCATCATGCACTTTGCCCCCAAGACGAAAAAATCCTGGCCCGTAGCCTTCCACAGGCACTGCGTCGTTGAAAGCGACCTCATTCAATCGCATCTGTTGCACCTCCTCAGTCCCAGACGGGCAACCCCGAAATCGCGGACCCCGCGATGATCAGATAGGCAACCCAGCGGTAGATCCGTTCCGCTTCCGGGCGGAACATCACAGCCCCCGCCCAATTTCCGGCAAGATAGGGCGCAATCAACACAACGCCAAGCGCCAGTGCTGCAAACACCAAAAACCCGCCATACCAAAGCACAGCCACCAAAATGAGATCCGCAAGAATGAGATACAGCGTAAGGTTCGCCCTTACCGCAGACACGGGCAAGGTTGATGCCATATAAAGCATAATCACGGGCGGCCCTGGCAGACCCACCGAGCCCGCCAAAAGTCCACCAAATCCACCAGCCACATAGATCAGTTTCTTCGTCAAAACGCCGCGATACCGCACGCCCGCAACAAGCAAGACCAACAGTGAAAACGCGGTCAACGAAACTCCCCAGCGAAACGTAACCGGCTCAATCAGCGTCAACAGAAATACACCAACGGGCACTGCAACCATGGCACCGACCCCGAGGCGAACAACATCCTTCGGGTGTCCCTCCCGGATTGCCCGTGGAACGTGCATCAGTGGCGCAACGAGATCCTTCACCAACATCACGGTCAAAGCCTCAAACGGTCCCAGAAATTGCGCGGCAATCGGCATAAAGACCATTGCGGTGCCAAAGCCCGTGAAACCGCGCACGATCCCTGCAAGGAACGCGCCGAAAGCCAGAAACAGAAGTCCCTCCGTGGCAAGCGCCACGGAGAAAACCTCAGGCATCTATATTGGCAAATTGCGTGCCAGCACCGCCACCCGAGCCGCCATCAGGCTTGGACCAATCGCGCTTCACACCAAGGAAAAGCACCACATTCTTGGCCACGTAGACCGAGGAATAAGTGCCGACAATGACACCCCACGTGATCGCGAAGACAAAGCCCCGGATCACGTCTCCGCCCAACACAAGTAGCGCAATCAGCGCCAGCAAGGTCGTGCCCGAAGTCATTAACGTCCGGCTCAGAGTCTCGTTCACCGACTTGTTCATGACTTCCTGCAAGGGCGTCGTTTTAAACTTTCGCAAATTCTCCCGAAGCCGGTCAAAGATCACCACCGTGTCGTTGATCGAATATCCGACAATCGTCAGGATCGCCGCAATTGTCGCCAGATCAAATCGGATTTGCAGCAAACTGAATATGCCGATCGTCAAAATAACATCGTGCACAAGGGCCGCCACAGCGCCCACCGAGAACTGCCACTCAAACCTCAACCAGATATAAAACAGGATCGCCGCCATCGCTGCGGCCACCGCAATCAAAGCCGTGCGGATCAACTCACCCGACACCTTCGGCCCAACGCTTTCAACCGAGGTAAACCGCAAGGACGAGTCGACCGCCTGTAAAGCCGCCTCAACTTCAGAGATCACATTTCCGGTCACGCTTTCCTGACCGTCCTGCGCCTGAATGCGGATCATCGCGACGTTCTGATCGTCCGCAAACGTTGGATCAAATACCTGCGATATCGCTACATCCCCAAGCTGCAAGGCCTCTACCGCATCCCGGTAAGCGGCTACGTCTACGGGCTGGACCGCCTCCGAGCGGATTGTCGTGCCACCCCGGAAGTCGATACCGAAGTTCAGGCCGACCGTTAGCCATAGGACGATCGACGCGATCATCGCCACGACCGACGCCCCCATCGTCACATAGCGGAACCGGAAGAAATCGAAGTTTGTCTCTGCGGGAACAAGTCTCAGTCTCATGGCATCAAACCTCGATTGTCCGCGGACGTTTCCGCTCAAACCACATGACAACGATCAAACGCGTCACAAAAATCGCCGTGAAGACCGACGTCGCAATCCCGATCATCAGCGTCACAGCAAACCCTTTGACCGGCCCCGAGCCTAAAGCAAACAGGATCATTGCCGTCATAAAGGTCGTGATATTCGCATCGATAATTGCACTCAGCGCCTTTTCATAGCCAAGCTCAATCGCCCGGCTTGGCCCTTTCGCGGTCTTCAGTTCCTCGCGTATTCGCTCAAAGACCAGCACGTTAGCATCCACAGCCATACCGATGGTCAACACGATCCCGGCGATCCCCGGCAGCGTCAAAGTCGCGCCCAAAAGGCTCAGGATCCCGAACAACAAAGCCACGTTCAGCAACAAAGCGACATTCGCAAACAGTCCGAACAACCCGTACGACAACCCCATAAAGACCAGCACTGCGGCAAAAGCGATCACCGACGCAATCCGTCCGGCCCTGATCGAGTCTTCACCCAAATCCGGCCCGATGGTGCGCTCTTCGAGAAAGGTCATCTCGGCAGGCAAAGCGCCTGCCCGCAGCAACACCGCCAACTGCGTTGAGCTATCAACCGTAAAGTTCCCGGTAATCTGACCCGAGCCCCCGGTGATCGGCTCATTGATGCGCGGCGCGGTAATCACCTGTTCATCCAGGACAATGGCAA
>JABDQU010000131.1 GCA_013042105.1 Boseongicola sp. | reverse complement strand
CTTCCCGTACTGTCGGGCTTTCGGCAAGGAGGTCTTCAACGGTCAGGACCAGTCGACGAGGAGTCGCGAAGGCGCCGGCTGAGGCGTAGGTCAGGCCCGCCTCGACAAGAGCGTTCGTCATCAACCGCTTCAAGTCTTCAGCGGCGCGCGCCTGCATTTTGGCGGGGATTTCCTCGGAAAAGAGCTCGATCAGGAGATCAGGCATTTACTCGGTCCTCTCGGGGGGCGTGGGGCAGCCTTCGGGGGGCGCGTTGCCGTCGAAGACTTCCTCGCCACATTCGTTGATCTGGTGCCAGACGAAGCCGCGTCCGTCTTCATGGATCACGACAATTCGGTCGATGCCGTAGGTGACGTTTTCGGTGCCCATGAAGGCCAGTGCTGCGCCGGTGTCGAGGGCTTCGGCGATGGCGTCAGCGTCAAAGCAGTCGAACCAACCCGGTGCGTTCAGGGGCGTTGGCGTGTCGTAAAGCGCGTAGGTTTCGGTCATCATCGCCAGCGATTGCGGCGTGGTGAAGCAGGCGCGATAGCGGATCGGCGAGCTATCGGCGTCGATGGCCTGAAAGTCGGTGAACAGGATGGATTCAGGCGCTCCGGTGGTGACACTGGTCATTTGCACCATGTCGTCCGAGGTGGCCTCGATGGTTTCGTAAAAGCCGTATTCCTGCAGGTAATACACCCCTGCGCCACCAAAGACGCCGGTTGCGATGAGAATGATGCCGATCACTTTGCCGTTCATCCTTCTGGGTGTCCGTTGATGGGCATCAGGCGGCTCCTGCGGCGTCGGTTTGCACGAAGGCGTCGGCGCAGGCTTTAGCAAGCGCGCGGACGCGGCCGATGTAGGCCTGGCGCTCGGTGACAGAGATCACACCGCGCGCGTCGAGGAGGTTGAAGAGGTGGCTGGCCTTGATGCATTGGTCATAAGCCGGGTGGGCCATGATGATTTTGAGGCCCGATTTGGGGTCGGTCGCGTCCTGTTCGAGGATGCGGGTGCATTCGGCTTCGGCGTCTTTGAAGTGCTGCAGCAGCGTGTCGGTGTCGGCCACGTCGAAGTTCCAGCGCGAGTATTCCTGTTCGGTCTGTTTGAAGACATCGCCGTATTTCAGCGGGATCGGCGCGTCGGGGGCGTTGAAGGGCATGTCCATCACGTGATCGACGCCGAGGACATACATCGCGAGGCGTTCGAGGCCGTAGGTCAACTCACCTGAGACCGGGTGACAGTCGTGGCCGCCGACTTGTTGGAAGTAGGTGAATTGCGAGACTTCCATGCCGTCGCACCAGACTTCCCAGCCGAGGCCCCATGCGCCCAAGGTCGGGCTTTCCCAGTCGTCTTCGACAAAGCGGATATCGTGGGAGGCCATGTCGATGCCGATCGCTTCTAGGCTGCCGAGGTAGAGGGCCTGAAGGTCGGGGGGCGAGGGTTTGATGATGACCTGAAATTGGTAGTAGTGTTGCAGGCGGTTCGGGTTTTCGCCGTAGCGGCCGTCGGTCGGACGGCGCGAGGGTTGGACGTAAGCCGCAGCCCAGGATTTGTTGCCGAGCGCGCGCAGGGTGGTGGCCGGGTGAAACGTCCCTGCCCCGACTTCCATGTCGTAGGGTTGCAGGATCGCGCAGCCGTTTTTCGCCCAGTAGGACTGGAGCGCCAGGATGATCTCCTGAAAGGACTTCGGGGTTTCGGCGGCGGCCATGGGGCGTGTCTCCGGGGCGTGAAAATCGCGTTCTCAATAGGCAACAGGCACAGGCGGGTCAATGAAGCCCGTGTCGCTTTTGACGTGCATGTTCCTGTGGCCTAGGTAAATACGTTGAAACGGTGCAAACACGCCAGATGCGAACAGGTGAGATATGACGATTGTGATGCGTTTTTTTGCGACCTTGGTGACGGTGTTATGGGCAGGCGTTGTGCTGGCTCAGGGCAGTTCATGGGTTCAGATCGAAGCCCGGCCCAACGCAAGTTTGGCACAGGAACGAGCCGAGTTTTATGCCAGAGGGTTGCCGGATGTTCAGGGGTATCGTCTGTCGTCGGGATGGTATGCGATTGCGCTTGGACCTTACAGCGAGGCCGAAGCGATCAATGTTCTCAGTCAGTTGCGCGCACAGGGCCGCATTCCGCGCGATAGTTTTCTGGCGAATGGTGCGAATTTCCGCACCCAGTTTTTTGCAGGCACACCCGGAGCTGAAGCTGTGGAGACCGTCGTCGTGCCCTTGGTGGCGGGCGAAGAAACCGAAGCCGAAGCGCGCGCCAGCGAGCGGCTTTTAAGCCGTGAGGCGCGTGCGGAAGTGCAGATCGCATTGCGGTGGGAGGGTGTTTACTCGGCCGCGATTGATGCTGATTTCGGTCCCGGCACACGGCGTGCAATGGCCGCATGGCAGCAACAGAACGGATTTGAAGCCACCGGCGTGATGACCACAAAGCAGCGTCAGGACATGGTCGCGGCCTATCGCGCGGCGGTTGCTGCACTTGACATGACACCAACAGTTGAAACCAACGCGGGCATTGAAATCGATCTGCCGCGCGGTTTGGTGACGTTTGACGCCTACGAAGCACCTTTTGCAAAATACAGACCCACGACGGAGGACGGCGTGCAGGTTCTGCTGATTTCTCAGGCAGGGGACCGCGACCGGCTGGCTGCGCTTTATGAGGTGATGCAGACACTGGAGATCGTCCCCCTTGAGGGGTCGCGTGCGCTGCGGCGCAATGATTTTACCCTGACCGGCGTGAATGACGAGATCATTTCGCACACCTATGCGCGGCTTGATGGCGGCGCGATCAAGGGGTTTTCTTTGATCTGGCCTGCAGATGATCCCAAGCGCCAAAGGCTTGCGCTACAGGCGATGCAGGAGACTTTCCTGCCCATGGAAGGGGTATTGTCGGACAGCGAAAGCGCGGGCGCGCAGGATATTGATCTGGTTTCCGGGCTGGCGATCCGTCGCCCCGAGCGCGCGCGGTCCGGGTTTTACGTGGACGCATCCGGGGCGGTTTTGACAACTGCTTCGGCGGTGAACCAATGCTCGCGGGTGACGGTTGGTGAAGAGATCGTCATGTCAGTGGGTGCCGTGGATGACGCGCTTGGAGTGGCATACCTCACGCCTGAGAGCGCAATTGCCCCCTTGGCGACAGCGCGATTGGCCAGTGTTGAGCCTCGGTTGCAATCGGATGTTGCGGTTGCGGGGTTCAGTTTTGGGGGCGTTTTGACCCTCCCCTCGCTGACGTATGGCACGTTTTCGGATGTGAAGGGCCTTGATGGGGATACCCGCGTCCAGCGTTTGGACGTTCAGAGTGAAACCGGTGACGCGGGAGGGCCTGTGTTTGAAGCTTCCGGCGCTGTCATGGGGATGCTTTTGGACAGTGAAGACGGCGCGCGGCAATTGCCGGAGAGTGTTGCCTTTGCGCTGGATGCCAGTGTTTTGGCCGAATTTCTGGCCGCCAATGGTGTTGCGACACCTGCTAGTGCGTCCGGCGATGACATGGCGCCGGAAGATCTGACGCTGCTGGCGGCGGATATGACCGTATTGGTTAGCTGCTGGAACTGATTTCGGGCGTGGCCACGATGAGCGTCGGGCGGCCTGCCTCGAAGGCCTCAAGCGTAACGTCGCAAAGGTCTTTGACTGTTTTGGGCGCAGCAAAGGCGCATCGATAGGCGGCGGCGAGGTGTTGCCAGTCGGGGTTGAGCGCGTGGACGGCGTTTGGGGCAATTTGCGCTTCGACCATGTTATCGCGAATTTCGCCCAAGGCTTCGTTGTCCCAGATCAGGATTGGTAGGCTCAGGCCTAATTCTGCTGCGGTTCCAAGCTCTTGCAGGGTGTATTGAAGGCCGTAGTCGCCTGCGATGGCGAGGGTTGGGCCGCCCGTTGCAGCCCCTCCGATGGCGGCAGGGAGCGCATAACCGAGGGTGCCAAAGCCGACCGGGTGGTGCCAGAGGCCGGGAATGTCCATGTCCCAGATTTCCTTCGCGGCATAGGCGAATTGGGTCATGTCCGAGTAGATACGCAGTTTTTCGGGCAAGGCGGCGCGCAGGGCATCGCAGATGGGAACGATGCCGGGGCGAGCGTTGGCCACGTCTTGGGTCCACTTCTGCCGGATTTCGCCCAATTCGGCGTCGTCCCAGTGGGTGTCTAGTTCAGTTTGCCCCAGTTCTGTGTTCAAGCCCCTGAGGAACAGGTCGGCATCGGCGCGGATGGCGATGTCTTCGCCTGTCGATTGGCCGAGCATTTCGTGATCGATGTCGACACGGATGATGGGCGCTTTCGCGCCAAGGGTTGCACGCCAGCGGTCAGTGGAAGCCAGTTCCGTGCCAATCGCGAGGATCAAATCCGCTTGGCCAATGAATGCCTCAGCCCCGCCGGATGCAAGGTGAGCGCCCATGAAGCGCGGCGTGTCTGTCGCGACAATACCGCGCCCTGCATATGTGACGAAGCTGGCGGCGCCGGTGCGGGACAGGACGTCGGTGACTTGCTTGTGCGGGACGCGTTTGGCCCCTCCTCCGAAGATGATGAGCGGCTTTAGGGCTGACTTCAAAAGCGCGGCAACTTGGGTCAGATCGCTGGGCTTGGGGGCAAGTTTTCCGCCGATGGGTTTGATGCGTGGTTGTGGTGCGGGCGGGGCCGCAGCACCGAGCACGGCTATGGGGATTTGGACGTGTTTGGGACGTGGGCGTGAGGTTTCGAATTCCGCAAAAGCGCGGTTGATCAGGGCATAGGCCGCTTCGGGCGATTGCGCGGTTTCTGACCAGTCGCAGACGGCGTGGGCGGCCCCTTCCTGATCGCGCATCTGGTGAAGCTGGCCGCGTTTGGCGGCCGTTTCGTCCAGCACGGTCGAGATCACCAGCATCGGCACGCTGTCGGAATAGGCCTGTCCCATCGGCGTCATGATGTTGGTGAGGCCGGGGCCGGAGATCACGAAGCACACGCCTGGTTTTCCGGTTGCGCGGGCGTAGCCGTCGGCCATGAAGCCTGCACCCTGTTCGTGGCGCGCCAGAACATGACGGATGCCGGCTTGTTCGATGCCGCGGTAAAGCTCGATGTTGTGGACACCGGGGATGCCAAAGACAGTGTCGGTGCCGCGATCCGCCAGCATGGCGGCGATTTCTACTCCGAGGGGGCGCATTAAGCTCTCCAGAAACGGGAGGTGAAGAGGACCATAACCACCATCAACTCAAGCCGTCCGACCAGCATGCCGACGATCAGCAACCATTTGGCGAGATCATTAAGCGGCTCGAACGTGCCGGCGGGGCCAATAATCTGGCCAAGGCCCGGGCCGATGTTGGCAAGTGCTGCGGCGGCTCCGCTGATGGAGGTCATGAAGTCGAGGCCGGTCATCGAAAGAAGGACGGAGAGAACACCGAGGCTGACGATGAAGAGCGTGAGAAACGCCATGACCGAGGAAACGACATCTTCGGTGATGGTGCGGCCGTCATATTTTGGCTGAAACACGCCATGGGGCGAGTGGATGCGGCGGATCTGGTTCGAGATCGCAGCCATGAGGATTTGGTAGCGGAAGATTTTGATCGAACAGCAGGTCGAGCCCGCGCATCCACCGATCAAGCCGATGAAGAAGAACAACGCGATGGGGAAAGACCCCCAGAGTTGATAGTCGGTGCTGGAATAGCCGGTGCCGGTGATGATCGAAGTGATGTTGAAGGTCGCCTCGCGCAGGGACGTGGAAAGTGCGGCGTCGTCGACCAGAGCCAGATAGCCGGTGATCGTTGCGATCAGGATAACCAACACGACGAGAAACCCGCGGACCTGACTGTCCGCCAGCAGCGGTTGCGAGGAGCCGGCAAGAAGCTGCACATAACGCACGAACGGCAAGCTTGCGAGCACCATGAACAAGGTTGCGATATATTCCGGCGCACCGCTGAAGGCGCCGAACGAAGCGTCATGGGTTGAAAACCCCCCCGTTGCCACGGTTGTGAAGGCATGGTTCACGGCGTCGAAGAAGGGCATGCCAACACCGAAATATGCCAAGGCGCAAGCGACTGTCAGCGTGACGTAGACGATCGAGATACGCGATGCGATCTCGGCGGCGCGTGGCAGAACTTTGCCAGCCGTATCAAAGGCTTCCGAGCGGAAGATCTGCATACCACCGACGCGAAGCTCGGGCAGGAAAACCATGGCCACCACAATGATACCAATGCCGCCGAACCATTGCAGCATCGAGCGCCAAAGGAGCAAGCCGGCAGGCAGTTCATCAAGATCGACGAAAACTGTAGAGCCGGTGGTGGTGAGGCCGGACATCGCCTCAAAGAAGGCGTCGGTGACGGTGGCATCCGTCGCGCCCTGATGAAAGGGGATCGCGGCGAAGATCGGCAGGGCGACCCAGACGGCTGTCGTCAAAATGAACGTTTGTTGGATTGTCAGGCGTTGACCCACGCCGTTGGCGCAGGCCAGCGCCATCAGACCACCCGTCAGGATTGTCAGGATCGCGCTTTCCACGAAGACGGCGGCATGACCGTTCCCGGCCCAGATATCGACCGCCAGCGGCACGGCCATCGTAGCGCCCAAGCTGGCCACGAGAAGGCCGATAACATAGCCCACAGGGCGAAGGTCGATCATGGCTCCGAGCCTTGTCGAAACGCGGTGCGTTCGTCAATCGTCAACGGGACTGCCATCTGCGATCAGAGTGCCATTTGCATCAAAGAAGGGGTTGCGTTTGTAGCGCCCCGAGAGGCGCGATCTCAGCGCTCGCCAGATGAATGCGCGTATGGCTTTGCCGGCGCTGCCAGGATCTTCGGTGATCGTCTGGGTCGCGTCTTTGCGGTTTACGCGTGCAATGACCGGGCCAAGGCCGGATTTGTCGTCAATGTTGTGCGACAAGACCGTTGCGAAGGGGATGGCGCGGGTTCCGAGGCTGTTGGCCATTGGCGTTCTGCAGCAGGTGGTGAACCAGCGGTTGGGTCCTTTGGGTGTGAACTTGACCCAAGACAGTTTGTCCGCTCCCTTCGTGATTGTCACACGGTCGGGTGCAGTTTGATAAAGGTCCGCACCGCCCGCAGGATCAAGCGTATCCCCTGCCCCGAACGCATTGGCGAACCGCTGGCAAGACGCGCAATAACACACAATCCGTGTGCCATCTCCCGGTGTAACTGAAAGCTCTACTTGGCCGCAGTTGCATGTCCAGCGCATGGTGTGCCTTTCAAATTTGCCCCGATGCTGGGGCAAATTATCCGGGTTTGATGCAGGTTGAAAGCGCCTTAACCAGTGTGGAACAGGGTTTCGAAAAAGCGTGGGTCAAGGCTGGTGGCCTCAAAGGTTTCGCCTTCTGTCAGAACCGATACGGCGTCATGGCTGTGCAGGCTTTCCTGATGGCTGGCCACCACGCGGAAGTCACCTATCCGTGCATCCGACTGAAGTTGCTCGGCAAAAAGGCGTGCTGCGTCCTCAACAAAGATCGGGTTGGCAGCGTTCAGTTCGGCGAACGCCTGTTCGTCTTCGCGTTTCACCATGACTTGCGTTTCGGTCGGCACTGCGATGCGGCAAAGTCCAACGATGTCTTCGAACCAAAGCGTGTCCGCATTCGGATCGATTACGACCGAGAGCCGTGCCACCGAACGCTGCGAGTGTGGCGTGGCAAGTTGGCCGCGCGTGCGGCGCGCGTGCTCGGAAAGCTCAAGCGAACACGGGCAGGTCGACGAATAGACATAATCGAGGTGCAACACGCGGGTGCGCACTCCGGCCTGATCCACAACCTCCAAAGCAATGTCGTAATACTGCCAGCCAGACAGCCCCGAGCGCAGGCTTTCGATCTTCATCGGATAGCTCAGGCGCATCTGAATGCGGGCGTCAAAGCTTTCGAGATCCGTTTTGTAATCATCAAGCGCGGCCTCGATGACCTCAAAGCTGAATTCCTCTTCGGCATGGGTATAAAAGCTGCGCATGATGCGGCTCATGTTGATACCCTTCTTGTCGGCATCGAGGCTGACAGTGCCTGTCACGGAAGTCTCAAGCGTGCGCGGCGCGCCTGTGGTCGAGCGAAACTGCACCGGCAGGCGGAAATTCGAGATGCCGACGTGCTGAATTGCGCGGTGCGCGCCCTTGATCAGCGATTCAGGGCCATTCTGCAGGTCTGGCAAATCGGCTTTATAGGCAGAATCCACTGTAAAATCTGACGCATACTCCCTTGTAAATGCGGGGTAATCCTCAGGCGCAGACGGCATCAGGCGCGCGATTGCAGGATCGAGAGTTTCAATCTCGGCATTGTCCGCCTCACGCGCCCATTTGCGCAAGAGAGCAAGCGCTTCCTTGGCCTCATCCCGGGTTGGTTCACGGTCAAAATCGGTGGAATGGACGTTCATAGCACTCTCTCCTTCAAGGGAACATGCTATGTGGGGCCTTGTGCCCCGCTTTCCAGCATATTCACCTTTCTTCTACGTGGAGAGAGTGCAATCGGTTCATCCGTAACGCTTAAAAAACCGCCTCAGAATGTCGGGAGGGATCGAAACATCGGCCGCAAAAACGCTTTCGGTCAACGTTTCGGCAGTTTCGGGGGGGAAATAGCCCCGGTTTTTATAGATGCGGATGCGTTCGGCGAAGACATCGCCGTCGGCTTCGGGGTGGAATTGCGTGGCATAAACGTTTTGACCATAGCGGATCATCTGAAACGGGCATGGGTCCGAGGACATAAGGTGCACTGTTCCGGGTGGCAGGCTCTGGACGGCTTCCTTGTGGCCGACCAGCGTGTTGAAGGCCCGCGGAAGCCCCTGAAGGAGCGGATCGCTTGCACCGTCTTCGGTCACCTTGCAGGCCACAGGGCCAACCGGCTCGCCATATTTCGCCTTAGAGACCTCGGCCCCAAGGTGGTGAGCCAGAATACCGATACCGTAACAACAGCCCATGAACGGCACGTCACGCGCGGTAATGTCAGGCATCAAAGTCAACATCGCCGCCTCCGCGCGGGCCTCATCGACCGATTTGTCCTCCGGCGCATCGCTGACACACCCGGGACCGCCGCCGACGACCACGCCTGCGTAGTCTTCCAGCGACAACCCATCCGGCAATCCATCTCGCTCCAGACGCACACGCACGGCACGGCTGCTGTCCAGCCCGCCTTTCTTCAGGATCGCCCGGTATTCCCCGTCGGCCGCCTCATCTTCTGGCCTCAGTTGTAAAATCAGGAATGGCTTCATCGCGCGCGTCCCCCATTCACCCTTTTGAAAATACCACGGGGGAGGCCGACAGGCCGGGGGCAGAGCCCCCCACCGCGACGCGCGTCAGCGCGGCGCAACAAAGGATTGCCCTCATACCGCATCCAGAGCCTGCTGCAGATCAGCAACCAGATCATCAGCGTCTTCAATCCCGACACTGAGACGAACAAGTCCTGGCGTGATGCCCAGCTCAACGCGCTGCTCTTCGGAGAGCCGCTGGTGGGTTGTCGTCGTTGGATGGGTGATGATCGATTTGGCGTCCCCCAGATTGTTCGAGATGGTCACAATCTTCAGCGCATTCAGCATCTTGAATGCAGCCCCCTGCCCGCCCTTGACCTCAATCGCAACGACAGTGCCGCCGCGTTCAAGTTGCGCTTTGGCAATATCATGCTGCGGATGATCGGGCAGATCAGGGTAGATCACGCGCGACAGCCGTGCGTCGCCTGAAAGCGCCTTTGCTACCTTCAACGCTCCGTCGGCCTGCGCGCGCACGCGAAGATCAAGGGTCTCGAGACCCTTCAGCAAAACCCATGCTGTAAAAGGGCTCATCGCGCCGCCGGTGTGTTTCAGGTAGGGTTCGACGGTTTTGCGGATGAACTCTTTTGTCCCCAAAATGACACCGCCAAGAACGCGTCCTTGCCCGTCGATGTGTTTCGTCGCCGAATAGACCACCACGTCCGCGCCAAGCGAAACCGCGCGGCTGAAGACGGGGGTTGAAAAGACATTATCGACGACGACAAGCGCGCCCTGTGCGTGGGCGATTTCGGCGACGGATTTCAGGTCGATGACTTCAAGCGTCGGGTTGGACATGCTTTCGAGGAACACGGCCTTGGTGTCGGGGCGCACGGCGGCGCGCCATTCGTCAAGGTTCGTTCCATCCACAAAGGTCACGTCCACGCCGTAGCGGGTAAGGATATCTTCGAGGATATAGAGACATGAGCCGAACAGCGCACGCGCCGAGACGATATGATCGCCGGCTTTCAGCATGGACATCAATGCGCCGTTCACCGCCGCCATGCCGCTTGCCGTGGCGAACGCGTCTTCGACGCCTTCGAGGGCGGCGATGCGTTCTTCAAACATCGCAACGGTCGGGTTGCCGTAGCGGGCATAGATGAATTCATCCTCGCCAAGCTGATCGAACCGTTGTGCTGCCTGTTCGGCGCTGTCGTAGACAAAGCCTTGCGTCAGATAAATTGCCTCGGACACCTCGCCGTATTGGCTGCGCCGGGTTCCCGCATGCACGAGTTTCGTGCGGGTGTTCCAATCTTCAGACATGGGGACGCCTCCTTTCCAAATAAAAAGCCCCCACCGCGGAGCGCCGGGGGCGTGGATCACGTCCCTGACCTCTTTAGCGGAATGTTTAACGTGGCCCGCAATCCGGTGAACAAATCGCCACGATGAGGCTTGGCTACTCTGCCATCGGGCGGGCGTCAAGATTTGAGCTTATGCGGCGACGTGGCTTGCCATCGAGAAAACCGACCCCAAATCGCACTGGGAATGCCAAAGGAAACAGAATGACCCAACCGATTGATCTTTATTACTGGCCGACGCCGAACGGGTGGAAAATCACCATCGCGCTAGAGGAAATGGGCCTGCCCTATAACGTGCATTGGATCGATATTGGCAAGGGCGACCAGTTTGCGCCTGATTTTCTGAAAATCGCCCCAAACAACCGGATGCCCGCGATCATTGATCCCGAAGGCCCGGATGACGCCCCGATTTCCATCTTCGAAAGCGGTGCGATTTTGCAGTATCTCGCACGGAAAACCGGCACCTTTTGTGGCGCAACCGAACGCGAGCGGATCGCCGTGGATCAGTGGCTGATGTGGCAAATGGGTGGTCTTGGGCCGATGGCGGGCCAGAACCATCATTTTATCAAGTATGCGCCCGGTCTGGAGACGCCGCAGGTCCTGCCTTACGCGCAAGATCGTTATCGTAATGAAACGGCACGACTTTACCGGGTTCTGGACACGCAACTGGCGGACAACGAATATGTGGCGGGCGATTTCTATTCGATCGCGGATATGGCGATCTGGCCCTGGACGCTGAACTGGGAAGGCCAGGAGCAAACGCTTGACGACAAGCCGAACTTCGCGCGCTGGATGGACAAGGTCGGTGAACGACCCGCCGCGCAAGCCGGAATTGCAGTTGGGCGCGAACAGCGCGAGCGGGTTCAGACAGCGGAAGAAAAGGCCGAAGCCAATCGCATCATGTTTGGTCAAAAGGGCTGAGGCTCAGAATTTCTTAACATCCCTGTTGTAGGCGTCTGCACATGCAAGTGTTCAGGCAGTCAAATGGCAACTATCGCCCGACACGGCGCCAGAATGCGGTGCCCGTTTTTGTTGTTGTCGATGGTGACGAAGTTGCTGCGACGCTTGTAGATATCTCTCGGGACGGTGCAAAGCTGCGGGTTCCCTATGCTGTTTTGCCCGGAACAGCTGTGGAACTGCGTGTCAGTTCGACGGTGATTCCGGCCCTTGTTCAGTGGTTTGAGGAACGGCACGCGGGCTTGCGGTTTCTGGATCGGCTGGAGCGTGAAGTGTTGCTCGCCCTCGAAGGGCGCGGCGATACCGACGACATTTTCGGCTAGGTGGTTTTGTCCGTGTCGTCTTCGATGATGTGGCTTTGCAGGCCCATGATCTGGGTCCAAAGAAAGATGAACATCAGGATCGGAAAGCCGAAGGTCTCGATTTTGACCCAGGCATCGGTGGACATGGTGCGCCAGATAACCTCGTTCGCGAGGGCCAGTCCTGCGAAGAACAGCGCGAGGCGTTTTGTCAATTTCATCCAGCCCTCGTCCGTCATGGGCAGGAATTCAGACATGACCCATGCAAGGTAAGATCGCCCTTGCAAAAGGCCGATGCCGAGGATGCCAGCGAAGAGTCCATAGACCAGCGTCGTTTTCATTTTGAAGAAACGCTCGTCGTTGAACCAGACCGTGAGGCCGCCGAAGATGATGACCATAACGGCCGTGAAGACCTGCATACGGCTGAGTTTGCCGGTGAGTTTCCACAGGATTGCGATGCTGACCAAAAGGATCGGCACAAAGACACCGGCAGCCACGATAAACCCGTCATAATCCGTGCCGCCAATGGTGTAGGTCTCGTCGCGCATTTGAAGATAGGCGACAAAAAACAAGAGCGGGGGCCCAAGTTCGAGGACCTGTTTGACGACGGGATTCAGCTTTTTTTCTTCCATGGCGCTCACCTAACCTTCGCGGTGCGCCCCTGCAATGAGGACGCAAGAATAATTCATCCGCCCATTTCCACGACGACTGCGCCAAGGGCGATCAGAGCCATGAGCGAAAGCCTGCGGGGGCCGACTTTTTCGCCCCAAAAGAGGTAGGCGATGAGAGCAGCGAAGACGACCGAGGTTTCGCGCAGGACTGCCGCTTCGCCGACTTTATCGAGGCGGGTGGCAAGCATGATGCCTCCAAAGGAAAAGATCGCGACGATGGCGCCGGTGATGCCAAGCTTCAGAAGGGGTGTGAAGGGGCGCGGAACACGGCCCCGCTTGTAGGCGAGGTAGGCGATGGGGAATGCGATACCGTCGATCAGGAAGAACCATGCCACGAATGTCAGCGGATCGCCCGTGGCGCGGATGACGAAGGCATCCCAGGTTGTGTAAAGCGCAACAAAGCCGCCGGTCATAACGGCCAGGCCAAGTGCGAGTGGAAGGCGCGCGCGATCAGTGGTGGTGTTGCGCAGGTTATAGACGGCAAGACCGAGAATGCCGGTGGCGAGCATGGCGACGCCAAGCCATTGAATAGAAGCGAAACTTTCGCTGAAGAGGATGCCGGCACCGATGACGGTGAAGACAGGTCCGATGCCGCGCACAACCGGGTAAACGACGGTGTAGGCACCGACGGAATAGGCCGAGGCCTGCGCCAGTTTGTAGCCCACATGGATGAGCCAGGCGATGGCGAACAGCCGCCAGACATCCGGTTCGGGCCAAGGCACAACGAAAAGCGCGAAAGGCAGTGCCATGAGGGCATAGCATCCATCGATGGCGGAGCGTGTGGTGAACGGGTCGTAGCGTCCTTTTTGCAAGGCTCCGAACAAGGCGTGGAGGATGGCGGCCATCAGCGCGAGCGCGAGGGCGACTTGTTTTCCGGCATCGGTGCCTTCAAGGGAGATAAGCCATTCGCTCATGGAAGGATCAGAGACATTCCATAGCGAGGTTCAAAACCAGATTTTTCGTAAAGGTTTTCGGCACCGGGATCAGCGATCAGGCTGAGGTAGAGGTCACTTGGCAGGGTTTCGCGCGCCTGTTGGAGAAGCTGCGCCATGATCTTTGCCCCAAGGCCTTGGCGCTGAAAGTCGGGGTGGACCGCGACATCGGTGACTTGGGCGAAACAGCCACCGTCTCCGATGATGCGCGCCATTCCGACTAGTCGATCGCCATCGCGAAGCCAAACCGCGGTGAGTGTATTTGCGAGGCCAATTCTTGCGTTTTCCATTGGAAACGCACCAAGGCCTGAGGCCTCACGTAGATCGCAGTACTCGCGCACGGTGGCGGGCGTTTTGGAAAACTCTGGCATGATTGCCTGCCTTTTTTGCACGGTGTTGTCAGCGCTTGCTCACTCTTCCCCGGTGTCCTCTTCAAAGGTCACCTCAACCTTGCCGCCCTGAAAGAGCGTGCTGACGCTGTCGGGGGTAAGGTTTTGAAGCGGAGCGGCGAAGAAAGGCGCAAGCGCGATTGTGGGGTTGGGCACGATCTGAACCGTGAGTTCGCCCCACGGCACGGGACCGGCGTCGATGAGACGGACCAGTGCGGTTTTCGTATCGGCGTCGAAGACGTCTGTTGGCAGGTTTGATACCAGCGCACGGAAGTCACGTTTTGTGCCTTCGATGACCGTTTCCGGGGCGCCGGGGACCTCAGCGAGGCTTGCAATAAGGGGGCCAAGGATGAGCGAGTCAGCAAAGCCTCGGTTCTTGATGGTGAGCGCCATGTGATCAAGGGACAGGGCTTCGAGCGCTGCTGGATTGCCGGTGAGGAGCGCCGTGGTGGCACCCGATACACGCTGATCAAAGGTCATGCGATTATCGCCGGGCAGGTCGATGTCGAGGGTCTCAACTACGAGCACTCCGGTCGGTAAATCCCATGTTGCGCTGAACGTCGCGTCGATGGTGTTACGGCGATTTTGCTGCGCCAGCATGTAGCTCACCCATCGGTCGCTGGTGCGTGGGGACAGGCGCAGATCCGTAAGGGTCGCTTCAAAGCTGAGGCGACCTTCGCCAGTCGTGAGAGCATCGAGGCCTTGCAGTCGCCACGTCATTTTGGCGATATCGACGGCCAGATTTTCTTCTGTGAAAGCAAGGCCTTCCAGACTACAGGCTTCGCCAGCCTCCTGAACATCGCCGATCGCTTCAATGACATAGCCCCGGCTTTCGATGGCGGCCTGGAAGAAGGCGGAGTCGCTCTTGCAATCTGCACTGGCAAATGTGGGGGCCATTGTCAGTGCGAGTGCAAGTGCGCCCTTCATTCTTCGAGACCTGTAAGCGCGGCGGCAAATTCACGAGGGTCGAAAGGGGCGAGATCGTCGATTTGCTCACCCACACCGATGGCGTGGATGGGCAGGCCGAAACGGTCCGCAAGTGCGACAAGGACGCCGCCTTTTGCGGTGCCGTCGAGTTTGGTCATCACGAGGCCAGAGACATCCGCGATCTTCTGGAAAATATCGACCTGATTGAGGGCGTTTTGGCCGGTGGTCGCATCAAGCACGAGCAGCGTGTTGTGCGGCGCGTCGGGGGCTTTCTTGCGGATCACGCGAACGATCTTGGCCAGTTCCTCCATAAGGTCCTGCCGGTTTTGCAAACGGCCAGCGGTGTCGATCATGAGGAGGTCGGCGCCGTCGGCTTCGGCTTTGGTCATCGCATCGAAAGCAAGGCTGGCCGGATCGGAGCCCTCGGGGGCCGTCATGACGGGCACGCCCGCGCGGTCACCCCAGACTTGCAGTTGCTCGACAGCGGCGGCGCGGAAAGTGTCACCGGCAGCGATGACGACGGTTTTTCCAGCGGCGCGGAATTGCGAGGCGAGTTTGCCAATGGTCGTGGTTTTGCCTGAGCCGTTCACACCGACGACCAACACAACCTGCGGGCGTTTTTGGTAGATCGGCATGGGCTTGGCGACCGGGTCCATGATGCGCGCGATTTCCGTGGCCATCACGTCTTTGAGTTCCTCGGTCGAGAACTTCTTGCCGAGGCGGCCTTCCGCCATGTTGGCGGCCACGCGCATGGAGGTTTCAACGCCCATGTCGGTGGATATGAGCAGTTCCTCGATCTGTTCGAGCATGTCGTCATCGAGCGCACGGCGAATGACGGTCTTTTGCTCGGGACGCGAGAACAGACGGTTGAGGAGGCCGGGTTTCGCAGACGCCGGGATTGGTTCTGGTGCTGGTTCTGGGTCAACGACAGGCTTGGCTTCTGTCCCTCTCGGCGTTTGCTGCGCAATCGCCTGCCGGGCATCGTCGATCTCTTCGTGATCGACTTGCACTGTCC
>JABDQU010000125.1 GCA_013042105.1 Boseongicola sp. | reverse complement strand
CCCTCAAGGTAAATCATCGCCGCATCAGCCATCTGCACGGGGTCAATATCGTCCGGCGACAAAAACTCGGTCACGCCAAGATAAGTGTTCATCGACCGCTCACCATCGGGCGTCACCAGAACGATGCACCGCCCCGTCTCGGCCTTCTGTTTTGCAGTCGCGAGCTTGGTCTCATAAACCGCCCCTTGTGCGCGCAAATCATGCGCAAAAATCGCGCCCAACTGGTCGTCCTTCACCTTGCCCACATAGGCAGTCGATCCACCCAAAGAGGCGACAACCGCAATCGTGTTCGCAGCCGAGCCCCCCGACACCTCGCGCGCCGGTCCAACCCGGCCATAAAGGTCCACCGCACGCTCCATGTCGATCAACTGCATGATGCCCTTTTCGACACCCGCCTCGCCCAGGAACTCGTCCATGCAGCGCGCCAGAACATCGACCATCGCATTGCCGATCCCGACCACATCAAATCGCTTCGTCATTCCGTCTTATCCTCAAACTGACACAGATCGCGTATAAGACACGCGTTGCATTTTGGTTTACGCGCCACACAGGTATAGCGCCCATGCAGGATCATCCAGTGATGCGCATGGTGTTGAAATTCCACAGGAATATGATCCTCAATCGCCCGCTCGACCGCATCCACATCCTTGCCCGGCGCAATGCCCGACCGGTTCCCCAGCCGGAATATGTGCGTATCCACGGCTTGGGCGGGATGCCCGAACCACATGTTCAAAACAACATTCGCCGTCTTGCGCCCAACCCCCGGCAAAGACTGCAACGCCGCCCGGGACGACGGCACCACACTGTCAAACTCATCCACCAGCTTCTGGCTCAGCTTGATGACGTTCTTCGCCTTGTTGCGAAACAGCCCGATCGTTTTGATATGCTCGATCACGCCCTCTTCGCCCAGCGCCAGCATCTTTTCCGGCGTATCGGCCACCGCAAACAATCCCCGCGTCGCCTTATTCACCCCCGCATCGGTCGCCTGCGCCGAGAGCGCCACAGCCACCACCAGCGTGAACGCATTGGTATGCTCCAACTCGCCCTTCGGTTCAGCCTCAGCCGCCCGGAAACGCGTAAAGATCTCATGGATCACAGGGTATGAAAGCTGCTTGGCCATGGCCCAAGGTTCTGGCCGATCACACCCGGCGCGGCAAGCCGATTGTCGTGGTCAGCCGGGAATGACGGGCCACCATGCCTGACCTACGGTGAATTCCGGTGCTCAAAACGCCCCCGCGTGCGGTTGGCAAACGCCACAAGCGACAACATCACAGGCACCTCGACCAAAACCCCGACCACCGTCGCCAACGCAGCCCCCGAATTCAGACCGAACAGACTAATGGCCACCGCCACCGCCAGCTCGAAAAAGTTCGACGTCCCGATAAGCGCACAAGGTGCTGCGATCTTGTGCGGCACCCGCCAGATAAACGCCGCCGCATAGGCCAATGCGAAAATACCGTAAGACTGGATCAGAATAGGCACCGCAATCAGCAAAATAACCTGCGGCCGATCCAGAATGACCTGTCCCTGAAGCCCGAACAGGATCACCACAGTCGCAATCAGCCCGACAACCGACCACGGCTTGATCCGGTCGCGAAATGCGTCAATCCGCGCCTCAGAGCCCAGCAAATGCCGCGTCCACACGCCCGCCGCCAACGGCAAAGCCACGAACAGAACGACCGACAAAAGCAGCGTCCCCCAAGGCACGACAATATCCGTGACCCCCAAAAGAAACGCGACAATCGGTGCAAAGGCAAACACCATGACCACATCGTTCACCGAGACCTGCAACAGCGTATAGCCCTCGTCACCGCGCGTCAGTTGCGACCAGACAAACACCATCGCCGTGCAAGGCGCGGCCCCCAAAAGGATAAGCCCCGCGATATATTGCTGAGCATCCTGCGGAGAAATGAAATCCGCGAAAACAACCTCGAAAAACAGCACACCAAGCCCCGCCATGGTGAACGGCTTGATCAGCCAGTTCACCAACAACGTGATCGCCAGACCTTTCGGTTGCTTCACCGCATTCTTCAGACTGCCGGGATCCACACCCACCATCATCGGATAAACCATGGCCCAGATCAGCACCGCGACCACAAGATTGACGCTTGCCACCTCGGCCACCGCAATCGCCTCAACCAACGCCGGGGCCGCACTTCCGATAAACACGCCAACCGCCATGGCCAGCGCGATCCAAAGGGACAGGTATCGCTCAAAGATATTCATGCCCCGTGGCATACGGGCCCGCACAATCGAAGTCGATAAAAACCTCTGCCCCGCCAAAGACCTCTCGCAAAACACAGGCCCCTCTCCGTGTTTTCCCGCAATATCCGGGTCGCACGCCCT
>JABDQU010000121.1 GCA_013042105.1 Boseongicola sp. | reverse complement strand
GGCGTGGACAATTCGGTAGCAAGTCGCACATCCTATGGTGGAACCGCGCCCGAGCAGGTGCGCGCGCAGATCAACCGCTGGAAGGAACGTCTGGCATGAAGAAAATCGCTCTTTTGATCGCTGTGTTTGGGGTGGCCGCCTGTGAAAATCCTCAGCTTGGCATTGGGGCCACTTTTGGCAGCGGCGGTGTCAGCGTCTCTCCGGTGGTGAGTGGGAACATTGGTGGTGCGACCGTGGCGGTGAGCGGATGAGACTGTTTCTGATATTGACAGTTTTTGCGCTGGCCACGTGTGGTGCTGACGGCGATCCGGAACCGGTGCAGGGCGGGATCACCATCGGCGGCGAAGTCGGCATTGGTGTCAGGGGCACGCTTTGATGTCCCCTTTACGGATGATCTATCTGGCGCTTGCGATTTGGGGCGCGATCCATCCGATGTACTATTTCATCACCTACATGCGCGAGACAGGGACCGGTTTGGGCGGTTTGATCGACGCGTGGTATGTGAACGCCTCGACCCATGGGCTGGTCTGGGATTTGACGATTGCGGCGATTGCCCTGACGGTGTGGATCATCGCCGAGACGGTTGTGCGCAAGAACTGGCTTGGATTGGTGGCAATCCCGGCGACCTATTGCATTGGCGTCAGTTGTGGACTGCCGCTTTATTTGTTCCTGCGCACGCGCAACCCGGAGTGAGGGTAAGATGACGAACACATTGTATCAGGGCGATTTGCCGGATGATCTGGACCTTGGCGACATGGTCGCAATTGACTGCGAAACGATGGGTTTGAACCCGCATCGCGACCGGTTGTGTCTGGTGCAATTGTCAGGGGGCGACGGGAATGCGCATTTGGTGCAGATCGCCAAGGGGCAGACGCGTGCGCCGAACCTTGAGCGGTTGTTGACGGATCCGAAAGTGTTGAAGCTGTTTCATTTCGGACGTTTCGATATTGCTGCGATGTATCACGCGTTCGGGGCGCTGACGGCGCCGGTGTATTGCACGAAGATCGCATCGAAACTGGTGCGGACCTATACTGATCGGCACGGGCTGAAGAACCTGCTGGATGAGCTTTTGGGCGTCGATATCTCGAAAATGCAGCAGATGAGCGACTGGGGCGCGGCGGATCTGAGCGAGGCGCAACTGGCGTATGCGGCATCGGATGTTTTGTATCTGCACGGATTGCGCGAAAAGCTGAACGAGCGGCTTGAGCGGGAAGGCCGTATGGATTTGGCCGAGGCTGCTTTTGACTTTCTGCCAACACGCGCGCGGCTGGATCTGGCCGGCTGGCCCGAGATTGATATCTTTTCGCACTAAGGATTTGATGTTTTAGGGGGCGGTCTGCCCCCGACGCGCAAAAGCGCGTCCCCCCGAGGATTTTTTGGACCCGAAGACCGGGTGATCGGCGGGAAGGGGAGCATGGTGTCGCTTGGCGGTTTCGCAATGCGTCGCACGTACTTATATGAGCGAGGCAATGGCTTCTGTTGATAATGCATATTCCCGGCTGGTTCTCTGGCTGAAAGTGGCGCTGCCGTTGGTGGCGTTGGCGATATTGTCGACGTTGTTTCTGGTGGCCGAGACGATGGACCCGGAGGCGGCGATTCCCTTTGCCGAGGTGGATGTCGATCAAATTCTGCGCGATCAGGGCATCACGGCGCCGTCGTTTGGAACTGTGACCGAGGATGGCGCGGCCGTGTCTTTGCGCGCCGCAGCGCTTCGACCGGGCGACAGTCTGCGCGACGAAGTGATCGGAACCGGGCTTGAGGCGAACATCGAATTGCCCGGCGGCACGACGATCCGGATCACCAGTCCGGAGGGCACTATCGATATGGCTGCTGAAGTTGCCTTGCTGCAGGGCGGAGCGCGATTTGAGAGCTCAAACGGATATTCAGTCGAAAGCATGGACATTGTTGCGCGCTATAACGAAGTGCGCGTCGCGACCGGTGGGGCGGTCACAGCGACCGGTCCGGGTGGAGACATCACAGCCGGCACCATGGGGCTTGAGCGCGATCCCGAAACCGGAGCCTATGTTCTTGTTTTCAAGGACGGTGTTCGCCTGATATACGATCCACAACCTTGAGGAGCCGCCGCGCGTGACCCGTTTTCTGTTCGTTTTTATCCTTTTGTTCGGCTTTCCTGCCGCGCTGACCGCGCAGGGCACATCGCTTGCGATCGGCTCGGGTGCCTTTAACAGCGGTTTGCCGGTCGAGGTGTCCGCCGATGCGCTGAGTGTGGATCAGGGCAGCGGGGCTGCGACGTTCGATGGAAATGTCCTTGTTGTGCAAGGGGATGTGCGGATGTCGGCAGGCCAGGTCGTTGTGGTTTATGCCACCGACGAGGGTGGCAGCGCGAATGGAATCGCCCGGCTGGTGGCTTCGGGAGGCGTGACTTTTGTGACCGCGACGGATGCCGTGGAGGCCGAGACGGCGGAATATTCTATCGCGGAGGGCGTCGTCACGCTGGCGGGCGACGTGCTTTTGACCCAGGGGCCGACGGCGATCTCGGGCGAGCGTCTGGTGGTAGACCTGAATTCAGGAAGTGGCCGCATGGAAGGCCGGGTGCGCACGATCATTGGCGGGAGCGATAACTGATGCCGCCAGAGTTGAAAGTGGCTGAGGGCGATCAGGGCCTGAAGATTCGCAACTTGCGCAAAGCCTATCGCAAACGTCTGGTCATTCGTGATGTCAGTCTGGACCTGAAGCGCGGTGAGGTGGTTGCTCTTTTGGGGCCGAACGGGTCGGGCAAGACCACCTGTTTTTATTCGATTGCCGGACTGGTGATGCCGGACGGCGGGCAGGTTTTGATTGATGGACAGGACGTATCCACCTATCCGATGTATCGCCGCGCGAAGCTGGGTATCGGCTATTTGCCGCAGGAACGGTCTATTTTTCAGGGACTTAACGTTGAGGACAATATCCTTGCGATCCTTGAGATCGTCGAAAAGGACCGCACGAAACGTCGCGAACGGCTGGATGAGTTGTTGAATGAATTCTCGATTGCGCATTTGCGGCGCACGCCCTCTGTTGCACTTTCGGGCGGCGAGAGGCGGCGCTGCGAGATTGCCCGCAGTCTGGCCGCGAACCCGAAATACCTGTTGCTGGACGAACCGTTCCCCGGTGTCGATCCCATCGCCGTCGGGGATATCCGCGATCTGGTGACGGACCTGAGGGATCGTGGAATTGGTGTTCTGATCACCGATCACAATGTGCGCGAAACGCTCGAAATTGTGGACCGCGCCTATATCCTTCACGACGGAGGCGTTCTGATGAGTGGCACCGCAGAAGAGGTGGTGGCCGACGAAAAGGTCAAGCGCGTTTACCTTGGCGACAGTTTCCGAATTGTCTGAATCTGGCATTGGAACCATTGACACCACCCCTGAAATTATCGCCAAATAGGACCAATGACGGACCAACTGTCCTTGACCGACTGCCCCAGCAAACCGCCGAAAGCGCGGGCGGCACTCGGCTATCTTCCAACCATTAACGACCTGTTTAAAACCCTGTCCTAGGGTCTTAAGCGACTATTAACTGTCCAAAGGGAGACTCGTATGCGTTATCAGATCACCGGCAAGCAGATCGACATTGGTGAGGCCCTTCAAACCCATGTGAAGGACAATCTGGCCGAGGTTTTTGACAAGTATGCCGGTCGACCGACAGACGCATTGGTCGTGTTCTCACGCGATGCTCACGAATATGTCTGCGAATCAACGGTGCATCTTTCCACCGGTCTGACGGCGCAAGCCAAGGCGCATGCCACTGAAATCTATGCTTCTTTTGACAGTTGTTCTGAGAAAATGGAAAAGCAGCTACGGCGATACAAGCGCAGGTTGAAGGATCATCACAAAGATCGCACGACCCCGGTTGAATTAATGCAGGGCTCCTCGTATATCCTCGCCGCAACGGATGAACCGGAAGAAGTAGAACCAGAAACGCTCCAGCCGATGATCATTGCCGAGATGGAAGCGACGATACCGTCGTTGTCTGTTGGCGAAGCGGTGATGCAGATGGAATTGGCAGGCGCTCCGGTTTTGGTGTTTCGGAACGAGAAGCAAGACTCGGGCGTCAATATTGTGTATCGGCGCGACGATGGGAACATCGGGTGGATTGACCCGAACTAAGAGATCAGTGGATGGAGTGGCGCCGAAGGCAAAGCTTCTGGGGATTTGTATCATGATCGATCTGGCGACGATTCTGCGTCCTGAGGCTGTGAAAGCCTTGCACGGCGCATCCAGCAAGAAACGCCTGTTTCAGGAGATCGCCGACGTGGCCAATGGCGTCAGCGGTGTTGATCTGACAGATATCTGTTCGGCTCTGCAAGAACGCGAGAACCTTGGCCCGACCGGTGTCGGCCATGGTATCGCGCTGCCTCATGCGCGGCTTGCGCGTGTGGACAGCGTATTTGGCGTGTTTATCCGTTTGGAAAAGCCGCTTGATTTTGACTCGGTCGACCGACAGCCCGTCGATCTGGTGTTTGCGCTGCTGGCGCCGGAAGATGCCGGTGTTGAGCATTTGAAGGCGCTGGCGCTGGTGTCCCGCACGATGCGGGACGCGAACGTCTGTGCCAAGCTTCGCGCCAACACCAATCCTGCGACGCTTCATACGATCCTGACGGAAACGCAGAACGTTCAGGCCGCCTGAGGCGCCTGCCAACGTTCAAATCCGAACATCATGAAATCGCGCTGGTATGCGGCGCGGATTGCGGTGTCGATTGCGTCGTCTCGAATGTCTGACAGTGCAAAGGGCGCGGGTGATGCAAAGCCGGCCTTCAGCGGTGGGGCAGACGCCTGAGCGTCTCTCGCGACCTCGGACAGGCCAGTGGCAAGGTCGTCTTCGCGCAGCACGCGGTCCGGGATGGCGAAATCGGTGATGGCTTGCAGAAGAATGCCCTGACTGGCCCACGTGTTGTCGACGCGCAGCGCGGTCTGTCCACCAAGATTGCCCTTGAGAAAGGTGAGAAACGCAAGGAAAGCGGCGCGCTGTTCGGTCGCGGTCCACGCGGTGTCCGGACCCTTTGCCGGCAGCGGCACGTCATAACGGTTGATCAGGGCATCACGCAGATCAGCGTAGGTTTCGGGTCCGTCGGGCAACAGAAAACGGCAAAACGCATCATAGGCGCGCGGCAAGGGGTGGCGCACGACCGTGAAGGCGCGGTGGCCCGGGTGTTGTCGTTTCCAGCGGCGCATGTCGTGTTGGGTGAGGTTGCCGAGGACCTGTTGCTTCGGGTCGACATCTTCAAGCCATGCGGGCACCGGATCAACCCCCGCGCCTCGGATCGGCATGTAAAGAAGCGGGGCATTCGCACAGGCACGAAAGAATTTGAGGCCTGGCCCCCGCCCTGGTTCGCGAGACGGCGCGCCGCCGATGTCGGGCGCAGCGAGGCGGTTCAGAGTGGCTTCGGCTTCGTCGGGATTTGTCAGGCGGGCGGAAAGCGGGTCGGGGTTCTGGACCTTGGCGCGGATACGACCGGTTTCCTGCGGACCCCTTGCGCCAAGAAACGCACCAAGACCGGCGATAACGTCCGCGTCTGACAGATCGTCATAGTCGATGTGAAACGCGGTTTGCCCGGTGGTTTGCAGCGATCGGGCGATCCGGCTTTGGAATGCGGCGAGTGTTTCAAGGAAATCCGTGTATTCCTGCGGCTCGAACTGCACTTTCGCGGCACGGGCGGCGGTCAGGTCCCCGAGCCACCACTGACCGGTCTTACGGGCAACTTTCAGCGACACGTAACTGTCGATCGGACGTCGGGTCAGAATGATCTTGGCCGCGCTCGGATCATTCAGCACATGCGCAATCACGCGCGGGTCGTGGTCGTAAAACAGACGGAAGCCGGGCAGGCTTTCGCTTTGCGCAGTCATCGCTTCAATCACGCGCAACGGATCGGCTTCGCGGGCTGTCATCGACAGATCAAAGGCCGATGTCTGCTTGGGGCGACCGAAGAAATGCGGGTTAAAGAGCTCTCCATGGGCTGTGAGACCCGGGAAAGCTGCAAGGTGTTCTTCCAGTAGGTTCGAGCCGGTGCGCATTCCGCCAAGGACCACCCAATAGCGGAAATCCTGTGCTGGCATCCTAGCCAAGCTCCTTGACGCCCGGGCGCGCAATCGGCGTATCGACCCCGACAATCGGTCCAGCCGTGTGGGGGTCCATCCCCATATTGCGCAAGTCTTGCAGGAAGGCGGCAAGCGCGTCCATCTCGCGCAGAGGCGGCATGATCGTCAGCGCCGAGGCCCCCGGAACGGAGTGATCTTCCAGCACCGCGCGCAAGGGCTCTGCCGGAGTTTCCAGAACTTCAGCGAGGCTCCAGATACGCACTTTCGCACGGGTGCGCCGCTCGCGCAGGCGCTCCACCGCGCGAACTTCGCGCTGCTGCAGGCGCGCGGCCTGACGGCGCAGGGTGTGCACAGGTTTGCCACTGCGCATCAGCGGCAAAGCCCATGTGCCGCTGATCATCGAGACCGAGGCGTTGGGATCGCGGGCCAGAAAGCTGGTGATTTTCTGACTGTCTCGCGCAGCGAACAGGAAGGCGAGGTATTCGTCACGCGAGGACCAGATAAGGTTCGCGAGATATGCTTCGGGGTTGTAGTCACGCAAGCGGGGGTTCGCAGACAAACCGCCTGCAAAATCTTGCGCTCGGTCGGCAAATTCCGCGCCTTCGGGGGCAAAGAGATGCCCGTGCATTGTCGCCCCAAGGCTGGAGGACACCCAGTCCGGGAAATCGCGGTAGATGTCGTTGAAGCCATGAAAGACAGCGTAAGGCGCGGCGGTCAGCGGGCCTT
>JABDQU010000118.1 GCA_013042105.1 Boseongicola sp. | reverse complement strand
CTTGTTGTCGTGCGCGGAAACGAGCGCCTTCGCCCCGGTCAGGACATCGCGCCCTCGGTTGTGGAGACCAACTGATGAACCTCATCCGCTACGCTATTGATCGCCCCGTCGCCGTCGTCGCGGCCGTTCTGATCGCTGTTCTGTTCGGCACGCTGTCCTTGTCGCGCATCCCCGTGCAGCTTGCGCCAGACGTGCGCAAACCGATTGTTGTGGTGGAAACCAACTGGCCGGGTGCGGCCCCCTCCGAAATCGAGCGCGAGATCGTAAACCCGCAGGAAGAAACCCTGCGCGGGCTTGATGGTCTTGAGATTATGACGTCGCGGTCCCAGACCGGTCAGGCCTCAGTGACACTTGAATTCGCCGTCGGCACCGACATGAGTCAGTCGCTTCTTCTGGTGTCAAACCGGCTCGATCGCGTCGGCAACTACCCCGATGAAGCCAGCCAGCCGACGCTCAACACCTCTGGCTCGGACGACAGCCCCATCGCTTGGGTGCTTCTGACCGCCGCCGAAGGCAACACACGCGCCATGCCGACCTATGGCGACTTCCTTGAAGACGTTATCAAGGATCGCGTTGAACGCATCGAAGGTGTCTCGGCCGTGAACGTCTTCGGTGGTACCGAACGCGAATTGCAGGTGGTGATCGACCCTCAGCGCCTTTCCCGCTTCGGCCTGACCGTGCCCGAAGTCGTGCGCACCTTACGCACCGAAAACATCTCAATCTCAGCCGGTGACGTGGACGAAGGCAAACGCCGTTACGTCGTGCGCACCGAAAGCAGCCTCAACACCGAAGAGGCCATCCGCAACGTCGTTTTGCGCTCGGATGTGGCGCAAGGCTCTAGTGGCCGCGTGCGCGTCAGTGACGTGGCCGAGGTGTCCTTCGCCTACCGCGAAGCCACCAGCCGCCTTCGCTTCAAGGGCGAACCCGGTCTTGCGTTCAACGTCGTTCGCGAAAGTGGGGCCAACGTAATCAGCGTCATGGAAGAGATGCGCGTGGTTCTGGAAGAACTGCAGGCGGGCCCGCTGAACGACGTCGGTCTGGTCGCGGACCTTGTCTACGACGAGACGATCTACATTCAGGGCGCAATAGACCTCGTCGTGCAAAACATCTGGATCGGAGCGGCCCTCGCGGCGCTGATCCTGATGCTGTTCCTGCGAAGTCCGCGCGCGACATTGATCGTATCGCTCTCGATCCCGGTATCCATCGTCGCGACCTTCGTCGTGATGGCCCTCACGGGGCGAACGCTCAACGTCATATCACTGGCGGGCATCGCCTTTGCCATCGGCATGATCGTCGATGCCGCCATTGTCGTGCTTGAGAACATATTTCGCCTGCGCGAAGCCGGGCACAGCCGCCGCGAGGCCGCCTATCTGGGCGCAAAACAGGTCTGGGGCGCGATCCTTGTGTCGGCCCTGACAACGGTTCTGGTCTTCGTCCCGATCCTGATCATGCAACTGGAAGCGGGACAATTGTTCCGCGATATCGCCGTGGCCATCTCTGTCTCGGTCCTCTTGTCGCTTCTCGTCGCCGTGACGGTGATCCCCGCCCTCTCCAGCCGCCTTCTGAGCGCAAAGGACCAAAAACCGATGCGCCTTTGGGGTATCGATCATCTGGCCGCCGGGTTCCGTAACCTCGTGATGGCCTACGTCCGTCTCACAGTCCGCGTGCGCACTGTTGGCATCATCATGGTGACCGTCATCGCAGGCGGGGCCGCCATCGCAAGCTGGACCTTCCTGCCGCGCCTTGAATACCTCCCCGAGGGCAACCGGAACCTTGTGTTCGGCCTGATCATCCCGCCGCCCGGTTACAACCTTGAAACCACCGAAACCATCGCCCAACGCATCGAAGGCGTGGCCAAGCCGCTTTGGGACGCAGCGCCTGACATGGCAACCGAAGACGGCACGCCGACAATCGAAAACTTCTTCTTCGTCGCAACCCCCGGAAACTCCTTCGTCGGCGCGTCAGCCACAGACGGCCAGCGCGCAGGCGATCTGATCCCGGTCCTGAGCCGCCCGATCTTCGCCGAGCCCGGCACGTTCGGCTTCATGACACAGCCTTCCCTGTTCGGACGCGGCGTCGGCGGGGGCCGCACGATTGAGCTTAACGTTTCGGGACAAGACCTGAACGAAATTCTCGGTGTCGCGGGACGCGCCGCCGGTATCGTCTCGCAGCTTCTGCCCCGATCAGAAGGCCACCAGTTCCGCCCCATTCCGGGCCTCGAACTTGGCGCGCCCGAAGTCCGTCTGATCCCGGACCGCCTACGCCTTGCCGATGCCGGGCTCGACAGTTCCGCCCTTGCCGCCACGGTGGATGCGTTCAACGACGGCCTGCGTGTGGCACAGATCACCATCGGCTCCGACCGCGTCGACCTTGTGCTGAAAGGCGATCCCTCGGTCACCGCCGCCGCGCGCACACAAGACGTTGGCAACTATCCCGTGGTCACGCCCAACGGCCAGATCGTGCCGGTCTCGGCACTTGCAGAAGTCCTGCTCACCGCTGGCCCCACCGAAATCCGCCACCGCGAACGCCTGCGCACCGTCACCCTTGAGGTGCGCCCGGCCAACAACCTGCCCCTGGAACAGGCGGTTGAGCTTCTGGAAACCGAAGTCGTTGCTGTTCTGGAGGCCCAAGGTCTGCCCGGCGACATCCGCCTCAGCGTGTCCGGCACGGCCGACCAACTGAGCCAGACATGGTCTGCTATCCAGATCAATCTGGTGGTCGCGCTGATCATCGTGTTCCTTGTAATGGCGATCCTGTTCGAAAGCTTCGTTCTGCCGCTCGTCATCATGATCGCCGTGCCTGTCGCGGCGGCTGGGGGCGTCGGCGGCCTCGCGCTTTTGAACACATATCAAACGCAACCTCTTGATATGCTGACGTTACTCGGCTTCATCATTCTGGTCGGCATTGTGGTGAACAACGCCATTTTGATCGTGCACCAAACGCTCTATCACCTGCGCGAAGACCGGATGGAGCCGATAGACGCCATCGAAGAAGCCACGCGCAACCGCATCCGACCTATCTTCATGTCCACGCTCACCAGCGTGATGGGCATGCTGCCGCTGATCATCTTCCCCGGCGAAGGCTCCGAACTTTACCGGGGCCTTGGCGCGGTCGTCGTGGGCGGTCTGTCGATGTCGGCCTTCCTCACGCTTTTGACGGTGCCACCGCTCTTGCGCCTGACCATAAGAAAACCCGCCGCCGATGATGACGCAGACGAGAGCCTGCCCCAGACCGCCAAGGCGTGACGGGCAGGCCTCAAAAAAGTAACGACAGCCGCATCGCGCCCCAAAGCACGTGCCAGAACAGATAGAACGAGATCCGCAAACCCATCATCGCGGCAAAGCCATATCGCCAGAATACCCAAAGCTGGCTCGCGCTCACCAATGAGACACTGGCGAAAACCAACCACGACTGCAGCTGTGGCCCCGTGTTGATCAACATCTGAAAGACCGGCTCAACAAAAACAACCGGCATCAACAAAAGCCAGACCGGCGTCGCCTTGGGGGCCAACAGACAGAATAGTGACAACGGGAACAGGTGGAACAGAACCTCTGCGACCAGAGCAATTGCCGGATAGAATGCAAGCGCTTCAGGCATCGCAAGGTTCATGTCCTGCGGAAATCGCCAGACAAGATCGATGGCAATCGCAGGCACCGCCAGCACTGCACCAAGCATGAGAAGCCCAGAAAAATGGCGCATGCCGACGCCTTCAACCCGGATCAGGCCAAGACCTCGCCAATAAATCGGGCGCAGCAGAAACCAGCCGAGAACAGCGCAAACCATCGTCACCGGCAAAAGCGTCAAGCCACCCAAGACCGGGTGTCGGCTCTCCGGGCTGGCCACGGTCAAAAGGCCCGCACAGCCAATCGCCAGCACAGCCATCAGCAGGAACAAGCGATCGGCTGATTTGCTTTGGCCAGCAAAAGACAAACCTGGCATTTCAGACGGTCGGCGGGTCACTGGATGAGCGTCCACTGTCGCCAGCGCTGTTCGCTTCACCGAAAACCGTTCATAGCGGTCCGTTGCATGTCATAGAAAGATTCAGCAGAGTTATTCTGTCTCAATCGCAACCAGCTCGTGGTGAAATGGCGTCTTCAAAAAATCCTAAGTTCGATAGCAACACTCGCGCGATCTACGATGTTGTTCAAAGTTTCATTGGTCTCATCTCGACTGATGGAATCCTGCTAGATGCAAACAAGAGCGCGCTTGATT
>JABDQU010000117.1 GCA_013042105.1 Boseongicola sp. | reverse complement strand
CTACGGCGGATTGCATGGTTTTGACCACGACGAAGGCGTCGCGCAGGTGGCTGCGTTCAAAATCGGAAAGCTGGGATGGGTCGAGGTAGTTCGTGGGTTTCTTTCCGGCTTTGATTTCAGCCGTTTGATGTTCCAACCGCATTGTCGCGATGAGGTCATAGGCGTCGAGGAGGTCGGCGCCGCCGGATTTTGAGACGGTCCCTTT
Source organism: Boseongicola sp. (assembly GCA_013042105.1). Classification (GTDB taxonomy): domain Bacteria; phylum Pseudomonadota; class Alphaproteobacteria; order Rhodobacterales; family Rhodobacteraceae; genus Boseongicola. Next base: position 1,961 of record JABDQU010000117.1, on the reverse strand, counting down.
GTCGATGGCAGCGGTCAGGCGGGCGCGGGTGTTCACGGCGCGAAGCTGGCCTTGCAGGGCGTAGACGCGGCCCAGATCGGCGACCGGCACGACGCCGTTGTGTTTCAGGTCCAGCTGGTTGCGGTGGTCGCCCGAGCGGATGGTGGCGAGGCCGCGCAGAAGGCCAAGGGGTGGTTGGTGTTTGAGGGAGTTCGAGATCATATGCGCGGTGAAGATCGAGTTCTTGGCGGCGCGTTTCAGCGTGTCTGATTGCAGGTCATCAAAGAGGCTTTCGTCGCCGCCGATGGGGCGCAGATCGAACATGACCGAGGCGAGCATTTGGGCTTCGGGGTCGGGGTTGGCGATCCAGCCGCGGAAGTAGTCTCGCCAGACGTTCACAGGTTGGCACCAGCGTGGGTTGGTCGCCATCATGTCGCCGGGGCAGAAGAAATAGCCGCAGGTGTCGAGGCCGTCGCTGACGAATTTGGCGAGATCGGCGAAGTAAGCCATGTCTGTTTCTGCAACGTCATCGGACAGGATCAGACAGTTGTCCTGATCGGAGACGCCGGTTTGTTCCTGTCGGCCCTGACTGCCGCACGCCAGCCAGAGGTAAGGCACGGGCGGTGCGCCAAATTCGGCTTCGGCCAGTGTCAGAAGGCGGCGGGTGGCGGTGTCAGCGATGTCGGTGATGAGGCGGGTGACGACTTCGTGGCGGTTGCCGGTCTCAATGAGTTGCACCAGAAGTTGCGGGATATCGGCGGTGGCACGGGCCATTTCTTCGGCGTTGGCCGCTTTGGCGACGCGGCCTACGAGGTCGGCGGAGGACATGGCTTGGGCGCGGGTGAGGTCGGTTTGGGTCACGATGCCGACAAGGTCTGCGCCGTCCACGATCGGGATGTGGCCGATGCCGCGTTCGACCATCAGGTGCAGAACATCGGTGACAAGGGACTTGGGGCCAAGCGTTAGGGGGTCGGCGGTCATGATTGTCGAGATGGCCGCGCCCGCGTCATGGCCTTCGACGACCACGCGACCGTTCATGTCGCGTAAGGTGACGATGCCGCGAAACGCCTCTTCATCCGCAACGCAGACCGATGAAATGCGCCGGTCGCGCATTTCTTTGGCGGCATCGCGAATGGGGGTGTCGGGCGGGCAGGTGACGGGGTCGCGGCTCATCAGTTTTTCGACCGGCATCGTGGTCAGGTCTTTGCCGTCGCTGCGTTTGTCGTGGCGGCGGTTGAAGAATTTGGCCACGGGCGCGTGGGTGCCGATGAGGGCGAAAAGCGTGGTGGAGGGCACGACGATCATGGTCGCGTCGGAGGAGATGGTGGCGGTGCGGGTGGCGTCTCCGCCGCGCAGGAGCGCGCGTTCGCCAAAGGAATTGCGGGGACCGAGGAGGGAGAGTTGCACGCCGGTTTCATCCGTGATCTCGACCTCGCCTTCGACGATCACGTAAAGGTTGGTGACGGTGTCTCCGACGGTGAATACGGTCTCGCCTTTGGAATAGGTGCGCGCATCGATGGTGTCTGCCATTTCGGCCAGAGCGGCATCGGGCAGGTTGTCGTAGGGGTGCACAGAGGCAAGAAACTGGGTCAGCGGTCCCGGAAGGGGCATGAGGTTCGGCCTTCTTTGAAGCAAGTCCTGCCCACATTGCTGCGGACAGGACGGAATTAAAAGGCGGGACACCGCAACCGGGGGCTGCGGTGTCCGCTGGGTCTTTTAGTGACCTTCGACAGCCGCACCAGAGCCACGCGGAATGCGCACGCTTTGGACGAGGTCTTTGATCTCCTGCGGTGTTTCCTTGGTCATGCCAGCGACGACATAAGCCACGAGGAAGTTCACTGCCGCACCGACTGCGCCGAAGGAGGTCGACTTGATCGGGCCCAGAAGCGGGTCTGCATCCGTGAACGAATTGGTGTCCGGAATGAAGAACCAGCCTTTGTGCAGGAAGATGTAGAGTAGTGTCACCACGAGGCCTGCAAGCA
>JABDQU010000082.1 GCA_013042105.1 Boseongicola sp. | reverse complement strand
TATCACCGCTGCTCTCATACAGCGGCGTTAGAGCAATTAATGAGGGTAGGTACGTCGCGGAAGTTAAAGCGCGTCAGTGAGAGAACCCTCTTCGCTGTTTCCACTTCGAGACCAGACTCACTAGTCGCGAGGTTGGCGATGCCTTAATCGTGTGGATTCCATCCGAAATCAGATCGAACAAGCCGTAGATCGTATGATCAATCCGCGCTTCCAGTATTGATATCTAAATCTCGTTGGCCGTAATCTCTTCCTGAAGTCGGATCAGCTTCTCGCCTGCGGCTTCCCCAAAGCAGTTCGACAAAGAACCTTTAACAGATTCATGCCAGAATGCCTACCAAATGCCTATTTTTATAAACCAGCCACGCTCTAACTAACTGTTATTATTATATTAGACAAAGTATTTTAAGTCTCATGCGTCTACCATTCCGCCACGCCCGCGTGGCACCTGTCCTAAGACGACATCAAACCGGGGGCAAGCGGGAAGCCTATAACTCTTCGCCGGGCGGTTCGATCAGCAAACTGCGTTCTGAAATCCACGGGTTCAGATCGACCGCCTCGCGCAGCACCACCTGAGCCTCTTCATCGCGCCCCAGCCCCATCAGCGTCAGCGCCTTACCGCTGATCGCCGCCACGTGCCGCGGAGACCGCTCCAACGCCAAATCCAGATCCACCAACGCGCTTGCGAAATCCTGCCTCAGGAAGTTCACGAAAGCCCGCTGATTGTATCCTTCGGCGTAATCCGGGCAGTAGTCCGTCAAACGGTCAAACGCGTCCAGAGCCTCAACGAAATTATAAGACGCCCGGGCCGTCATTCCCCGGTCTAACAACGCCTGCGCTTGTTGATCGGGTGCCGTGGCCCATAACTCCCAAAGCTGACCCGAAATACCGCGCGCGGCCATTTCGTTCGGCGCAGCTTGCGCTTTTTCCAGCAATGCGTTGGCGGCATCGGAAATATCGGGCGGCGCCGGGCAGTCCGCAAATGCGGGCGCGGCAAGGAAGGGCAGGATCAAAAGCTGTCTCATAGAAGGTATCGTGGCGCGATAAATCGCTCCGTCAAGTCACGAAGCCGCCATCCTTTACAGCCTGCATCGCCACATGGGTCGCTGTATGCGCCACATGCGGCAGGCTGGAAATCCGCTCTCCCAGCACAATCCGATACCGGGTCATATCGCTGGTGCGCACCTTCAAAAGATAATCAAACGCCCCTGCAATCATGTGACATTCTTCAATCTCCGGCACGCCTGCCACGGCCTTGTTGAACGCCGCGAGCGCCTTTTCACGCGTATCGGTCAACTTCACCTCAACAAACGCCACATGGTCCAACCCAAGCCGCACCGGATCGATCTGCGCCGCGTATCCCTGGATCACGCCGCGTTCTTCCAGACGCCTCAGCCGTGCCATCACCGGCGTCTTGGACAGCGACACACGCCGCGCCAGTTCCGTCATCGATATCCGCCCATCCGAAGATACGACGTCGAGGATCTTTTGATCCGTCCTATCCAGAGATACAGTCATTCTGACTAGTCGCTTCCTATAAATTCAGTCCAATTAGTGTATTCATATCAAAATAGAGCGCATTTCGTCTATTAGATCTTTGCTAAGATCAAACCATGACACACGCGCCCCTCACCCGCTTCAACGCCTACCCGGCCGAAGACGCCATCCTGTCCGAAGTCGCGCATCTCGCGGACCTCAGCGCGCAGGATCGAGCCAGCATCTGCGCCGATGCCGCCAAGCTGGTTACCACAATTCGCACGTCGGGACGCCCCGGCATGATGGAGATCTTCCTTGCCGAATACGGGCTGTCGACCGACGAAGGCATCGCTCTGATGTGTCTGGCAGAAGCCCTGTTGCGCGTCCCCGACCCCGAAACCATCGACGACCTTATCGAAGACAAGATTGCGCCCTCCAACTGGGGCAAACACCTCGGCCATTCGTCGTCCTCACTGGTCAACGCCTCGACATGGGCGTTGATGCTGACCGGTCGCGTGCTGGACGAAACCGGCCCGGGCGTCGCAGGAGCCATGCGTCAGGCCATCAAACGCCTTGGCGAACCCGTGATCCGCACCGCCGTCGGGCGCGCGATGCGCGAAATGGGCCAGCAATTCGTCCTTGGCGAAACGATGAAATCCGCCATGACCCGCGCCGCCGGAATGGAAGCCAAAGGCTACACCTACTCCTACGACATGCTCGGCGAGGCCGCCCGCACCGACGCGGACGCGCAACGCTATTTCGCCGCTTACGCCGAGGCCATCTGCGCCGCAGGTCAGTCAAAAACCGGCGCGGACGTCAAATCCCGCCCCGGCGTCTCCGTCAAACTCTCCGCTCTTCATCCCCGCTACGAGGTTTCGCAGCGTGACCGCGTCGTCGCCGAACTTACACCCCGCCTTGTTGACCTCGCCGTCATGGCCGCCGAGCGCAACATCGGCCTCAACATCGATGCCGAAGAAGCCGACCGGCTGGAACTATCCTTCGACGTCATCGAAGCCGCCCTAGCCGACGCGCGCCTCGCGAATTGGGATGGCTTCGGCATCGTCGTGCAAGCCTACGGCCTGCGCGCCGCGCCGGTCATCGACCATATCTATGCACTGGCCAAACGCTTCGACCGAAAACTCATGGTCCGCCTCGTGAAAGGCGCCTACTGGGACACGGAAATCAAACGCGCACAAGTCCTCGGCCTCGACCGCTTCCCGGTCTTCACCGCCAAAGAAGCGACCGACGTCTCCTACATCGGCTGTGCGCGCAAACTCCTTGCTATGACCGACCGGATTTACCCCCAGTTCGCCACCCACAACGCGCATACCGTGCAAGCGATCCTGCACATGAGCGATGACACCGAACACTATGAGTTTCAACGACTTCACGGCATGGGCGAACCGCTGCACGAGGCCGTGCGCAAACAACACAAGACCCGCTGCCGCATCTACGCCCCTGTCGGTGCCCACCGCGATCTGCTGGCCTATCTCGTCCGCCGCCTCCTTGAAAACGGCGCGAACTCAAGCTTTGTGAACCAGCTTGTCGACGAAGACGTGCCCGCCTCGGCGGTCGCCTCCGATCCGTTCAATGCCGCCAGCAATCGCCCCGATATCCGCACGGGTGCCGCGCTCTATGAACCCGAGCGCGCCAATTCCAAAGGCTGGGACATCACTGATGGCGCAACCCTGAAAGACCTCGACGACGCACGTGCGCCCTTCAAAACCCACACCTGGAGCGCCGCACCAATCGTCGCTGGCGATGCCGCATCGGGCGACACAACTCAGGTCCGCAACCCCGCCAATCCAAGCGACACCGTCGGCCATGTCACCTCCGCCGACGACACAACAATCGAAGCCGCGCTGACAGCAGCGACCCCATGGACCGCAAACTCCGAAACACGCGCCGCAACCCTGAACCGCGCCGCTGATCTCTACGAAAAACACGCGCCTGAGCTTTTCGCCCTCCTCGCCCGCGAAGCCGGAAAGACTTTGCTCGATTGCGTCGGAGAGGTCCGCGAAGCCGTTGATTTCCTGCGTTATTACGCCACTCAAACGGCCAAATGCACCGGCGGCCGTGGCGTCAGAACCGTCACTTGCATCAGCCCGTGGAATTTCCCTCTGGCGATTTTCACCGGCCAGATCGCAGGCGCGCTTGCCGCAGGCTGCGCCGTCCTTGCCAAACCGGCCGAGCAAACCCCGCTTGTCGCGCACCGCGCCGTCGAGTTGATGCTGGAAGCGGGCATTCCCGCCACAGCCCTGCAATACCTGCCCGGAGCGGGTGCCACGGTCGGGCGCGCGCTCACATCCGATCCGCGCGTTGCTGCCGTCGCCTTCACCGGCTCGACCCCGACCGCGCAATCCATCCGTCGCGCCATGGCCGAACACCTCGACCCCGGAGCGCCGCTTGTCGCCGAAACCGGGGGCATCAATGCGATGATTATCGATTCCACCGCGCTTTTGGAACAAGCCGTGCGCGACGTCGTCGCCTCGGCCTTCCAATCCGCAGGCCAGCGCTGCAGCGCGCTTCGTTGCGTCTATGTTCAGGACGATATCGCGCCTGCCTTCCGCGAAATGCTGACCGGCGCGGTTGAGGCCCTGACACTTGGCGATCCTTGGGATCTCGCCACCGACATCGGTCCCCTCATCGACGAAACCGCACAGCAAAACATCCTCAAACACCTCGAAGCCCACACCGCCAAGCCGCTGATCCCGGCCCCTACAACCGGCACCTTTCTGGCCCCGACGCTCATTGACGTGCCCAAAGTCACCGCCCTCCAACATGAGGTGTTTGGCCCCGTCCTCCATATAGCCACCTTCAAGGCAGACGGTCTTGATCAGGTAATATCCGACATAAATTCAACGGGTTACGGACTGACCTTCGGGTTGCACACCCGCATCGACAGCCGCGTTCAGGACATTGTCGAACGCGTCCATGTGGGCAACGTCTACGTCAACCGCAACCAGATCGGTGCGGTCGTGGGCACGCAACCGTTTGGTGGCGAAGGCCTCTCGGGCACCGGCCCAAAAGCAGGCGGCCCATCCTATGTCGCGCGCTTCACCAAAGACACTGACCCCGGCGCGAAGACAGCCACAAACATGCCCGGCCCAACCGGCGAAACCAACCGACTGACGGAAAACCCAAGGCATCCGTTTCTCTGCCTCGGCCCGGGTGCCGAAACCGCAGAAAAGCAACGGCACGCGATCGAAGCGGTCGGCGGCATCGCCCTGGCCGCACCCGACATGACACCAGATGATCTCGTCAAAGAAAAAGCCATCGGCGGTGCCGTCTATTGGGGCGACGACGCCCAATCACGCCCATATGCAACCGCTCTTGCCGGACGCAAAGGCGCCATTCTGCCCCTTATCACGACCGCACCACGCAGTTTTGAAGTCCGCCACGAACGCCACCTTTGCGTAGACACCACAGCCTCTGGCGGTAACGCAGCACTTCTGGCAGCGGTTTCAGACACTTGACCTTTCGCGCCGAACGGGGTCCGGTCGGCGCATGTTCCCATTCCGCGACCACAACCCATCCCACCGCACGCCTTACGTAACCTGGGCCCTGATCGCGGTGAATATTCTGGTGTTCATCAGCTACTACAGCCTCTTCAGCAACGAACGCGCGCTGGCGAACTTCTTCTTCACCTACGGCCTTGTGCCCGCCGCCGCCGAGCCCACGACCTTCGTGACCTCGATGTTCCTGCATGGCGGCATCATGCATTTGGGCGGCAACATGTTGTTCCTCTACGTCTTCGGCGACAACCTCGAAGACAACATGGGCCACTTCAAATAC
>JABDQU010000114.1 GCA_013042105.1 Boseongicola sp. | reverse complement strand
CCCTTGGAGGAGGCGTTCCGGGTTCCGGCGACCAAGGTCGATGGTTGCGCCAGTCAGGTCTGGCTGTTGCCTGAGATTGAAGGCTCGGGGGCGAAGGCGATTTTCAGTTTCCGGGGCGAAAGCGATGCAATGATTGTGCGGGGATTGATCGCCGTCTTGCACGCCCTCTATGACGGTTTGACGGTTTCCGAGGTGCTTGAAGTGGATGCGGCTTCAGAACTTGGAAGGCTTGGATTGAACGACCATCTGTCCGCCCAGAGATCAAACGGTCTGCGAGCGATGATCCAAAGGGTGCGTGACTTGGCAGGCAATGCGGTCAGTAAAGAATAAGGCTGAATGATTGACCGGTGTCTGAGGCAGACGATCAGACCGACCACCAACAAAACCAACTGGAATATCAATGCAGTGGCCCCTGGAAACAGATATGCAGGGCCGCTGCTGATGAAGTGGCTGGTGAGAATGTGTAAAAGCTCGCCAAAAGGTGGTGATGTGACGGTGACTGCGATCGTTGGTGGCGTGGTTTCTGTGTTGAACCAAGGCTCAACCGTGCCGGCGGACAGCGGGGGTGCATGTGACAGGGCGCAGAGCACCGCGCTGCTTGTGAAAACCAGATATTGCTGTGCCCGTTTCATACCTCCCCGATGCCACAGCGAGGGTTAACAATGGGTTAGGGCGTAACCTGAAAGTCTTTCAATGCGGTCTGTAGATCGCCGTAGCCCGTAAAACGGCGTTCAAAGGGCAGTTCGAGACGCATTGCGGCGGCCTCGGCCAAGGCTGTCAGGGCAGGGTCGTCGGTTTGTGCCTGATAGACCAGTTTTTCGTAGTGGCCAAAGTAGGTGTCGCGCAATTCGGGGTGGCGGTCCAATCCCAGCGGTTCCCAGACGAAGGCATCGAACTGACGCACCAGAAAATCTGTGAGGTAGAAAGCGGTGAACTCGTCCTCCGAGCGGGCGACAAACCCTTCTGTGCCTTCAAAAAACGCGTAGCAATGGGGACCTTCGAGCATGGTGATCCCAAGCTCTTTGGCGGCGGCTTGCAATTGCCCGCCGGTGCCGCAATCGGCGTAGGCGAGGAAAATCGTGTCGTAGTGATTTCGATGGGCTGTGACAGCCTCGGTCACGGCAGGGACGATGCGCTCGGGATGGTTGTGCAGGATCGCGGGCAGGCATTGGAGGTCGATGTGATCGAACCCGTTACCCTTTGTAATCGCGAGAATTTCCCGCGCAAGTGCGCCACAGGCAAGCACAAGCACGCGCCCTTTTTGCGCGGCCTCAAGTCCTTCGTGGGTGAGGGTGTCGTCACTTGGAAGACCTGTCATGCCCAAAGCCTAACCGAAACACACGGAGACTGACCAGTGCCAGCCAAATGGCGACTTAGCTGGCCGCCATCTGGTTGTGTTTGCGCGCCATAAAGGATTTGGCGGTCTCAACGGCGACGGCCGCATCCCGGCAGTAAGCATCCGCGCCGATGGCTTTGCCGAACTCTTCATTGAGCGGCGCACCCCCAACAAGCACGACGTAGTCATCGCGGATACCTTGGGCGACCATCGTGTCGATCACGACTTTCATATAGGGCATCGTGGTCGTCAAAAGGGCGGACATGCCAAGGATATCAGGCTCTTCCGACTCAATCGCTTCGAGATAGGATTCGACGGCGTTGTTGATCCCGAGGTCGACAACTTCGAAGCCGGCGCCTTCCATCATCATCGACACAAGGTTCTTGCCGATGTCGTGGATATCGCCCTTTACGGTGCCGATGACCATCTTGCCCATGCGCGGTGCGCCGGTTTCAGCCAGAAGCGGCTTCAGGATGAACATGCCGCCCTTCATGGCGTTGGCGGCCAACAGAACCTCGGGGACGAACAGGATGCCGTCGCGGAAGTCGTTGCCCACGATTGTCATGCCGCCGACCAAAGCTTCGGTCAGAACGCGGTAGGGTTCCCAGCCGCGTTCCAAAAGGATGTTCACGCCTTCTTCGATCTCTTCTTTCAGACCGTCGTAAAGGTCATCGAACATCTGCAGCACAAGTTCGCTGTCATCCAGTTCGCTCAGTACGATATCGTCTTCTTCGTCCGACATTAGCGCAACTCCTCGCCCCTATACGTCAGACTTAAGCCAATACCA
>JABDQU010000110.1 GCA_013042105.1 Boseongicola sp. | reverse complement strand
CGCCTCCCCGCCCAGCCCCAACGCCGTCACAGCCGCAATGGCCTGCGCCTCCTCAGACATGGGCGCCTCAGCAACCAAATCCGCCCCGTCCCGATCAATTATCCCGGTATCCACATCCCCCGACTGAAAGCTCGGATGCGCCACCAAGCGCCGCGAGAACCCGACATTCGTCACAGTCCCCGCCACGTCCGTCCCATCCAGCGCCCGCGCGATACCGCGCAAAGCCGCCCCGCGATCCGCGCCCCAAACGGTCAGTTTCGCAATCATCGGGTCGTAAAACGGCGAGATCACATCCCCTTCGACCACGCCCGTATCCACACGCACCTCATCTGGAAACCGCAAATGCTCCAAAGCTCCAACCGACGGCAAAAACCCGGCTTCCGCATCCTCCGCATAAAGCCGCGCCTCAATCGCATGACCGTCAATCGCCAACTCACCTTGCGCACAAGGCAACCCCTCGCCGCCCGCCACGCGCAACTGCCACTCCACCAGATCAACGCCCGTGATCGCTTCCGTCACCGGATGCTCGACCTGAAGCCGCGTGTTCATCTCCATGAACCAGAACCGATCCGCCCTGAGCCCCTCCGAGGCATCCACAATAAACTCAACCGTCCCCGCCCCCTTGTAACCGACAGCCTCCGCCGCCCGGACAGCCGCCGAACACATCGCCTCGCGCACATCTTCCGTCATCCCCGGAGCAGGCGCTTCTTCAACCACCTTCTGATGCCGCCGCTGCAACGAGCAATCGCGCTCAAACAAATGCACCGCCCGCGCGCCATCGCCAAAAACCTGCACCTCGATATGCCGGGGCTTGGCCACATATTTCTCAATCAACACCGCATCATTGCCGAACGCGCCCAGCGCCTCAGCCTTGGCACTCTCCAACGCATCAACAAAGCCCTCCGGCCCGTCCACACGCCGCATCCCCTTACCGCCGCCCCCAGCCACAGCCTTGATCAACACCGGATAGCCGATCTCTGCCGCCTCAACCTCCAGATGCCCCGGCTCCTGATCCGCCCCATGATATCCCGGCACCACCGGCACACCCGCCTCGGCCATCAAAGCCTTCGCCGCATCCTTCAAACCCATCGCGCGAATAGCCTCCGCCGATGGCCCTACAAAAATGAGCCCCGCCGCCTCAACCGCCGCCACAAACTCCGCATTCTCACTTAGAAACCCATACCCCGGATGCACCGCATCCGCGCCCGCCTCCAACGCGGCCATAATGATCCGATCTCCACGCAGATAACTCTCGCCCGGCGCCGCCCCGCCGATCCTGACCGCACGATCCGCCATAGCCACATGCCGCGCCCCAGCATCCACGTCCGAATACACCGCAACCGTCTCAACGCCCATCCGCCGCGCCGTTTCAATCACCCGACAGGCAATCTCGCCCCGATTGGCAACCAGCAGAGTGTCAATCGTCATCCGCACCACCCCTGCCGCCGCCCGCCGTCATAAAAACGCGCATGACCCGCGCTCACCATCACATCCGCAATATCGCGCCCGTCCAGTCGCATCACCGCCAAACGCCGATCAAACCGATCCCGCCCCTGAAAGGAAAAATCCACAACCCGCGCCCGCGCAATCTCTGCCGTCAAATACCGCTCCGCCGCCAAAGCCCGCGCGGCCTCGGACGAACACTGCGCGCGAAACGACTCCGGCGTGTCAAACCCCATCAAGCGCACCCGATCCACGCCACCGCCACAGTCCACATCCACCGTATCTCCATCGACGATCCGCGTAATCTCACAGCCCGGCGCAGTCGCTGGCTCCTCCTCGACCATCACCGACGCACAGCCAAACCCGCCAAACAGCAGCGCCACCACAGCAAAGGAACGCATAACTTTCACCAATTCACCCTTTCGGAAAAACCTCCGCCGGAGGCCCAAAATCCCTTAACGTCCCCTAAACCCACCGAACGGGCGCACCGACGTAATACCGACGTCATACCGACGCGATACCGACGTGCCATTTTACATCCGAAACACGCCAAAACGTGTCTCCTCAATGGGCGCATTCAACGCCGCCCGAAGGCTCAAAAACAGCACATCCCGCGACTTCCTCGGATCAATGATCCCATCATCCCAAAGCCGCGCCGAGGCATAAAGCGGATGCGACTGCCGCTCGAACATCTCCAAAGTCGGCGCCTTAAATTCCGCCTCTTCTTCCTCAGACCAACTCCCGCCCGACCGCTCAAT
>JABDQU010000104.1 GCA_013042105.1 Boseongicola sp. | reverse complement strand
ACCTTGGCGCGGGCGGCACGGTGCAAAGTGCGGGTTTTCACCACTTTCTCCAGCTGTCGCCGCAAACGGGTCAGCTGTTCATCAATTGCTCGCCTGTCAGCCTCAATCTGCGTCTCGCCGGGGCCCCCAACAAAGCCAAGTCCGCCGCGCTGGCGCTCAAGGTGGGTCCATGCACGGACAAGCCGCGTGCGCTGATAGGTCAACGCGGCCATTTCAACCTGCAAAACACCCTCTCGGGTTGCCGCACGGTCCGAGAAAATCTCAAGGATCAAGCCAGTTCGATCCAGTAGCTTGGTTTTCCACTCACGCTCTAGATTGCGTTGCTGAACGGGCGTCACCGGACCATCAATCAAAACCAATCCGATATCATCGGATTTGATCCTTTGACCCAGTTCCTCAACCTTACCGGACCCAAACAGAGTTCCGGGGGTCGGCTTCGGCAATCTCACCGTATCTGCACCCACAACCTCGAGCCCCGGCAAAGCAACCGCGAGCGATACAGCCTCTTCAAGCGCAAAGCTTGCTTCACGCCGCGTACTGTCGCTTGTTATGTCCGGGTGCAGAACGAGAGCACGCGTTGCCCCCGTATCTGTATCACCCACGCTTATTCTTCGCCGTCATAAAGATTGATCGGTTGCGCGGGCATGATCGTGGAAATAGCGTGTTTATATACGAGCTGAGATTGGCCATCCCTGCGTAATAAAACGCAAAAGTTATCAAACCATGTAATCACGCCCTGAAGCTTGACGCCATTGATGAGAAAGATGGTAACCGGAACCTTGGTCTTTCTGACATGGTTCAGAAATGCATCCTGCAAATTCTGTCTATCCGAAGCCATGAGTTTTATTGCCTTTTTTCTTGCAAGCGTCCGAACGCCATCGCGACGCTTTCCTTATGCTGTCACTATGGAGCGCATCCAAAGGACTTGCCAGCCCAAAATAAAATTTCAAACGGCCTAAATTTTGAGCATAATCAGCGCCAAAACTCTGGATTGAGCAGGGCTATTATTGCCAGCGTCTCCAGTCTTCCCAACACCATCGCGGCGGTCAATATCGCCTTTGCGCCCGGCGCCAGTGCAATAAGGTCTATTGGGGTCTCCGCTGCGACACTGACAAGGGGGCCCGTCGTCGACAAACTTGCAATCGTCAACACCAGAGACTCCTCAAAGGAAAGTCCAAAGAACGCCAAAGCCGTCGAGACCGTGGCGATCGACAATGCAAAAAGCATGAAGAAAACCCATGCCACATAAGCTCCCTGACGCCGAAAGCGCCGCGCGACTTGCCCCGAGCCGCCGACCGATGAGGGCATGACCAACTTGTCCATCTCGCGTTGCCCGTGCTTGACCAATGCATAAACCCGCAAAAGCTTCACACCGCCGGCAGTTGTGGCAACGCCACCGCCAAAAACCGCTAGCCCCATCAAGACAAGTCCGGCCGCTTGCAGCCCGGACCAAGCGCGCGCTTCACCCCAGGCTGCGCTTTCAAAACCAGTGGTCGTCAGAAACGATGCAACCGTGAACACCGCGCCCCAAAGGCCGAGAATACCCTCAAGCAAGGTTACCTCCGACCCTTCGTCAATTGTCGCAAGCCAATGCCTCAAAAACAAAAGCATCGGCAAAACAGCAATCAGCGACAGCCCAAGACGCAATTCCGGATCGCGTAGCAGCGCAGGCCAGCCATCCTGGCGTCCATCCGACGTAAAGGTCAGCCGCGACAAGGCAAACAACAGGAAAATCAGGACCAACAACTCACCGCCATAACCCGATGAAGCCCCAGAAATCCCCCCCTCAATAGGAGAAATCCCGGACGTGGAAAGCGTAGACATCGCGTGGCAAATCGCAACCAGCGGCGCGTCGCCCGCCATCATCAAAACGATCCAAAGGACAAACGTCAGTCCGCCATAAATCGGTGCCAGGCGGATCGCAAAACGCGTAAGTCTCTCGGATGGCTCACCAATATGATCGAGCCGCACAACACCGCCCCTTTGATCCCGACCTGATTCAGTGGCCGCCACAACTTCAAAGCCACCCAAATTCAACGGCGCAAAAATCGCGATTGCAGCAACCCACATGAAGAACCCACCAAGCCACGCGACCAAGGCGCGCCAAAGATGCAGGCTCGGTGGCAAGCGTTCAGACTCAAACAAGGTCAAACCCGTTGTCGTCAGACTTGAGACCATTTCAATATAGGCATTTCCAAAACTCGTGTCCGTCACAATTTCGGTGAAAGGCACCGCCAACATCGCGGGCAACACCGCAAAAAGCGCAAAAAGAGAAATCAGATGGCTGCGCCCTTGTCGACGAATAACGTAGTTCGACGTCGCAACAGCAATCATCGCGAACAAGAAAAGGAACATCACGCTGGAATAGAGAAAGACGCGCGCTGTTTCGAGATCACGCGTCACATAGGCATGAACCGCCGGAACCAGCATGGACAATGCGCCAAGACCAACCAGAAGGACGATCAGCGGCAGTCGCGTGGCCCAAAGCATCAAAAGAAATCGATCGAGACCTGAAACAGCCGTTCGACCTCCGGCACGTCGGATGCCATCGTAAAGACCACGATAACATCGCCTTCTTCGATCCGTGTTGATCCGGTTGGCTTCACCACCTTTTCGCCCTTCATCACGGCGCCCACTAGAACGCCTTCGGGGAAATCAATCTCTCGAATTTGTTTGCCAGCTAAAGGTGATGTGGAAAGGATCTGCGCCTCGATAACTTCGGCTTCGGCGTCTCCGATGGAATAGACGCCCCGCACGCGACCATGGCGAATATGGCGCAGGATCGAAGACACCGTCGTCCCGCGCGGGTTGATGTAAGCGTCGATATGCAAGGGATCCATCAACGGCAAAAGCGTTGGGTCGTTCACCAATGCAATCGTCAGCGGACAGCCCGCCTGTTTGGCACGCACGGATGCAAGAAGGTTCGTTTTGTCGTCATCCGTTACGGCCAATACCGCATCCGCGCGACCAACCCCCGCTTCCTCAAGAAGTTCAGAATTCAAACCGTCGCCATTTAGAACAAT
>JABDQU010000093.1 GCA_013042105.1 Boseongicola sp. | reverse complement strand
GTCGCGCACGTCGGCGCGGCTCATGTCGAGGGCCATTTGCTGGCGGCCGAGGATCTGGTCTTCGCTGCCTGCGGCCCAGTCGGGGTGGGCGCGGAAGAGGTTAGAGTTCGGGTTGATCATTTCCGGTTCGAACCAGATGCCGAAGGTCAGGCCGAGGCCGTGGATGTGGTCGATGAGCGGGTGCAAACCTTCGGGGTATTTGCGCACGTCGACTTCCCAGTCCGAGAGGGATTGCGTGTCGTCGTCTCGGTTGCCGAACCAGCCATCGTCGAGGACAAAGCGTTCAGCCCCGAGTTTTGCTGCGCGGTCGGCAATGTCTTTCAGCACGTCGAGTTTGTGGTCGAAGTAGACGGCCTCCCAGCAGTTGTAGTGCACCGGGCGGGGGCGGGTGTCGTCTGGCCATGTGACGATGCGGTCGCGGACCTGTCGTTGGTAGCTGACGGCGACGCCGTTGAGGCCGTCGGAGGAATAGACCGCGTAGAGGGGGGCGGTTTTGAAGTGGGTCTGGGGCGCGGGTTCCATGCGGGCGGCGTGGCCGAACTGAATTTGGCGGCGACCGTCGGGAAGCTCTTCGGCGACCATGCGATGCCCGCCGGACCAGCCGTAGTGAAAGCCCCAGGCTTCGCCTTGGGTGTTCGTGGCGCCTTGCCCGAGGACGATGAGGGCGGGGAAGTGTTCGTGACCGGTGCGGCCGGTGCGGTTTTCGCGGTATCGGATGCCCGGTGACCATGCGGTTTTGTTCAGTTGGAATTCACCGCACCAGCGCCCGGAGACGTCGATCATTTCGGCGCTGTTTTGTGGCGCGGGCAGGACCGGGGCGGAGAGCCAGTGGAGGTGGACGGGCGTGGCGGCGTTGATCTCGGAGGTGAGGGTCAGAACGTGGGTTTCGGGATCAAGGGCGATGCGCGCGGTATAGTTGAGGCCGTTTTCGGCATCGGCGTAGGTGAGGGCGAGCGACTGGTCGCTGGCCTCTTCGCTGGCGTAGCAGAATTTCGGCATGAGCGGGGTGCCGTCCTGGCTGCGCAGGATCAGGCCGGGCTGACCCGGGAAGGTGCGCACGGCTTCGGGGCAGATCGAGAGATCGGGGTTTTCGTCGAGCATACCGCCGGTCACGTCGAGGCGGTGGGCCTCGGCGAGGGTTTCGAGGTTTTCGCTACTCGGTAAAGGTGCGCCCCAGTAGATAACCTCGGGCAGACGCGTGCGACGGGCGGCCAGAACAAGTGTCTGCCGCCCGTCATCCAATCTCCAGCATTGCATTATTTCACGGCACCAAGAGTTAGGCCTGCGATGAAGTGCTTTTGCATAATGAAGAACATCAGCACCGGTGGCAGGGCGGCGACGATAGAGCCCGCGCTCATCAGGTGGTAGGCGGCGCGGAACTGCGAGTTGAACTCGGTGATGCCAGCCGTGACGGGCTGCGCATTCGGACCTTGCGTAAGAACGACGGCCCAGAAGTAGTCGTTCCAGATGAAGGTGAAGATAAGCACCGACAGAGCGGCAAGGGCTGGCTTCATCAAAGGCAGGACAACATACCAGAAGATGCGCCATTCCGCGATGCCTTCCACGCGTGCGGCTTCGATCAGCGGGAAGGGCAGCTGACGGATGAAGTTGCGCATGAAGAGTGTGCAAAAGCCGGTCTGGAAGGCGATGTGGAAGAGAACAAGGCCGCTGATCGTGTCATACATGCCGAGATTCACTGTCAGGTCACGCACCGGCACCATCAGGATTTGGAAGGGCACAAAGTTGCCTGCGATGAACATGAAAAAGATCAGCAGGTTGCCTTTGAAGCGGTAGACGCCAAGCGCGAAGCCCGCCATGGCGGAGAGGGCCACGGCTCCGATCACGGTCGGGACGGTGATCAGAAGCGAATTGAACAGATACCGCGGCATGTTCGATTCAAAGAACACCTTGCCATAGTTGTTGAACAGCTCGAACGACGAGGGCAGGCCCCAGAAGTTGCCGCTTGCGAAGTCTGCCTCGGGTTTGATCGAGAACAGAGCAACTGCGAGGAGGGGCAGAAGCCACAGGATCAGGGCGATGGGCAGGAGAGCCTGATAGCCTGCTCTGATGGCCGGGGTCGATTGTTCAATTGGGCGCGGGAACATCAGCGGGCTCCTTTCTCGTCTTGATACATCGACCACAGGAAGTAGACGATAAAGCCGAGCATGATGAAGAAGAGAACAACGGCGATAGCGGCGCCGTAGCCCATTCGGAAGCCGAATTCGGACAGGGATTCTTCGAA
Source organism: Boseongicola sp. (assembly GCA_013042105.1). GTDB lineage: Bacteria > Pseudomonadota > Alphaproteobacteria > Rhodobacterales > Rhodobacteraceae > Boseongicola. Next base: position 396 of record JABDQU010000093.1, on the reverse strand, counting down.
CATGTAAAAGCTCAGCACCCGGGTTGATCCGAACGGACCGCCATTTGTCATCACCGCGATGAAGTCAAAGCTGCGCAGCGCGCCGACGATGGTCACGACGAAGGCGATGAAGGTCGCGGGTTTCAGTTGCGGGACGATGACATACCACAGCATCTTCCAGCCCTTGGCGCCGTCAAGGCGAGCGGCTTCGACCTGTTCGGGGTCAACCGCATTGAGGCCGGTGAGGTAGAGGATCATGCAATAGGCTGTCTGCGGCCAGAGGCCGGCGGCGATAATGCCGTAGGTCGCCGTGTTTGGATTGCCGAGAACACCGCCGGAGATCTTCAGTCCGAAGAACCCGATGATCTGATCGAACGCCCCGTCCGTTGGCAGGTAGAACCACGAGAAAACGAGGCC
>JABDQU010000089.1 GCA_013042105.1 Boseongicola sp. | reverse complement strand
CGACCGAGTCTGCGTAGTGCACATCGCCGTTCATCACAGCGTTCTGACGCGCTGTGACGTCGAGGATCGACAGCACTTCGTATTCGTCGAAGTGGGCGCGGCCCTCTTTCCAGTAGTTCGGGTTGCGGCTGAACTTGGCGCGCACGCCGGGCTCGTAGGCGTCGACCATATAGCCGCCGGTGCCGACGGGGCTGTTTGCGTCCATGACCGAGCCGCCTTCGGATGGCATGATCAGGAAGTGGTAGTCGGACACGATGAACGGGAAGTCGGCGTTGCCGGTTTCCAGATCGAAGATCACGCGGTTGGCGCCGTCTGCGCGGATGTCAGTGACAGCGCTCAGCAGGCCCTTGGCGGCTGACTTGGAGTCTTCGCCGCGGTGGTAGTTGAAGGTCGCGACAACGTCTTCGGCGGTCAGTGTCTTGCCGTTGTGGAATTCAACGCCCTGACGGAGGTTGAAGGCCCATGTTTTTGCGCCGTTCGAGGGTTCGAAGCTTTCGGCCAGTTCGCCGATCAACTCGCCGGTGTTGGAGACTTCGGTCAGGTGGTTGCCGCGCGCATAGATCACGTTCTGGCTGAAGCCGTTTTCGGAGGTCGAGGGATCGAGCACGTCGGTCGTGGAGCCGTAGCCGACGGCGATCCGCAGGAAGCCACCTGCTTTTGGTGTCATGGCTTCGGCGCGGCCTGCAAGCGACATGGCTGTCGGCAGGGTCACACCCGTAGCGAGCGCGGACATGATGAAGCGTCGGCGGTTGATCTGACCCGTGGTCAGACGCTGTGCCTGAAGCTTGATATAGCTGTCTTTTTTCATTGGTTTCTCCCGGTTAATCTTTGGCCGCCCGGCTTTGGATGCGGGCGTTCCTACAACTGTGAGAAGACTTTAACCGGGGATTCCCTGTCTTAACACCCCAAAACCATGACGATTACGCGACATCATTTGCGGGCGTTTGAGGGTTGTCGCATCCGTTTAGCGCGCGATGCGACCTGTGTCGGGGGCGTTCATGCGTCCCGAGCCTGCTTTTTCGGTTGCCGTTTGGCCGGGAAAGCCAGCGGCGGCGTCTTCGGTTTGGGCGGTGGACCGGAACCACGTTTCGTCACCGGGTGCGGGTCCGGTCCTGCCACCGTCGATCCATGTCAGCAGTGCCAATGCGATGCGACGTGTGGCCAGCGCGGTGGAAAAGCTGGTGCCTTCCATCGCGATGGTTGAGCCACTTTTCGACCCCGAGGCGATAAGCCCGAACCGCGATGCTCCGTCTTCGCCAGGGAGAAGGGCGCTGAGAGCATCGCGGCCGGGGTCAACCGCGCCTGTATAGGCTGCACTGGAGAACAACGAGGGTTTGCCGTCTGTGGCGCGGTAACTTCCGATGACACGGGCGGTGTCTGTATGCGCGATGGCATTCAGGGTGCCGCGTCGGGTGATCGGGGGGGTGGTGTCGGTCAGGGTCGGGAGGCTGCCGTCGTAGGGATAGGTGTGGGTGTCGATCAGGCGGCCGGTCTCGTCGTGGGCGTCAAAGTCGGGATGGTTGAAGGTCGACGTGAGGCCGGTTTCGCTGCCGTGGGTGAGGCTCTGGTCGGATTGCACATGTGCAAAGCCGCGTTTGGGCTGACCGTTTTCGCTTGCCGAGATGTTCAGCGTCCAGCCGCCTGCGGGTGCGATTTGCGTGCGGGACGGGTTCAGCGTGGGGCGCGTGCACAGCACATAGGCCATGCGGTGGCGGGTGGCGTTTGCGCTGCCGTCGAGCGGGGCATCGTCGAGTGTGGTGCAATAGATGCGGGCAAGTGGTCGGTTGGGGGCGCTTGTGTCGGTCAGCGTCGCCATGTGTCCCGCGCGTCCGGGTGCCGGCGGTCCCATCGGGCCGTTTGGTGTGGCCAGCGAGACGATAAGCGGGTGCGCTTCGGTTGGATCGGATGGGCCGGGCAAGGCGTCGGACCAGACTTCCGCGTAGTTCGGGGTGTGGTCCTCGGGGGCCAGACGCCATGTGATGGAGGTCGAAGTGGTGTCGGAAACCTCGAACCTGGCGGTACCTTCGGACAGCAGGTCATTACCGGCGGGCAGGACGACGCGGATCACACGGTCTTCGGCCTCGGCGCGGCGGTTGGCTTCGGCGATGACCTTTTCGATCAGCATTTGTCCGTCTTTGGGTCCGGCTTGCAGGCCATAGGAGAGGTTGATCACCACGGGAAAGTGACCAATCCCGTGGTCGCAGGCGGCCCAGATGCGGTCGGCGCGGTCGAGAATGTAGTCGATGGCGTGGATGGCGTAGAATTCGAGGAAGTTGCCAGAGGCGCCAATGCAGGAGCGCGGCGGCAGGCCGACGGCGATGAGGGGCAGGCGGCGGCGGGCTTCGTCCATGTCGGCGCGCGTCAGGTCAAACCCGGCGGCGAGGTCGGCGACGTGTGTTCCGTGCGTGCCAAGTTGTTCAAGGCGGCGGTCTCCGCGGGTGTGATTGAACTGGGTCGCCCCGGCGGCGCGGTCAAAGGCGCATTCGTCGACGTGATCGCCGATTTTATGACGCCACATGAGGCGGTCGATCTCGGTTCTGAACAACTCACGCCCGAACGGGACGGCGGCGTCAGCGCGCCAGTTTCCTGCTTGTAGCCAAGCCGAAAGGAAGCGCGTGCCACCGTCGATACGCCGGAAGCGGGCGTTGGACAGCGCGATGGCGCTGTCGATCACGCCGACGATGGCGGCGTCCGGGTCCGGCATCCAAGTGAGCTGGATTTCGGGGTCGCTCGCGGGTGTTTCGCCCGCCGGTGGGCGCGCGAAGTTCGGGAGCGGAGCAGGGGCAGGGGAGCCGCAGACTGACTGCGCTTGGGGCAGAGGCGAGATGGAAAGACCGTCTTTCTCGTCCGCGCCGTCGAAGGTGACCGTGCGATACCAGTCGACATAAGGAGAGGTTTCGCCGGTTTCGGGCGAGCGGGTTTCCCAGTTGCTCCAGACGAGGGGCATCAGTGCGCTTCCTCCCATTCGTCGGCGGCGTTTTCCCAAAGCGTGCCGAAGACGTCGCGGGTGGTTGGGCGCACCGGTGCGTCGTCGTCCAACTGATCGCGCAGCCAACCGAGAGAGAGGTCGAAAGGCGGCTCCCCTTCAACGGGCGTGCCGAAATCAAGGGTGCGGGGTTGGGGCCAGTCAACGCGCCCACGCCCGGAGGCAATGCGGAACATGGTTTCCCCGAGCGCGCAGCCGATCAGGGCGCCGGCGGCGCTGTCGACCGGGAAATGCACGCCAGCGACCGAGCGGTTGGTGGAGATGCGGTGCGCCACGCGGAAGGGCATCGCGGCGATGGTCGCTTCGGCGTCGGTGTTGGTGAGCGCGGCTTTGGGGCCGAGGCCGGTCATGACGCGGGCCATGACGGTGGCGGCGGTGAAGACTTCGATGGCGTGGCCGGACGGGTAACTGGAGTGGTCGGGCGTCTGGATCATTGGTTGCACTTGTGGGGCGTAGTCGATGGGGCGGGCGGACCGGCAGAAGTGCTTGATCGGCATTTCGACGTGCACGGCCAGACGGATCGCGGCGGCGAGCAGTTCGAGGGTTTTGCCGTGGCGGTCGGTGTCGAGGTAGGCGACGGCCCCGAAGAAGGAGAGCAGATCCTCGGTCTGTTCAAGGATTTCGGCCAGTCGGTCATCGCGCAGGTCAGCGTAAGCGCGCACCATGGAAAGCTGTTGGCGGAAGGTTTCCTTGTTCGGCCGCTGGATCGTGACGATCGTGTTGCCGTTCGACAATAGGCTGGCTTCGCCGTCATGGCCGGTGACCGAGAAATGGGGGGTCAGAAGCGAGTCGATGAGATCTCCGCGCACGGTGCGGCTGAGATAGCTGATATCTGTGTCGTCTTCGCCAATGGCCGCCGGGTTGCGCAACGGTGCGCCGTCCCAGTAGCCGACAATGCCGTCATATGTGGAAATGAGCGCAGAGCTGAGCATGCCACCGGCGGGACCTCCGGCGTGATCATCGCCCTGGCCTTTGCCCTGTCCTTTGCCTTGGCCTTTGCCCTGACCTTTACCTTGACCCTTGCCCTGGCCTTTGCCCTGACCCTTGCCCTGTCCTTTTCCATACTCGGCCATGTCGCATCCCTTTTGTTCTGAGTTCGCGGTCAGGAGACAGTTGAAGTGGGTCTTAGGCAAGCCGCGTCTGGTGGAGTTCACGATTTTCACGATACATTCACGCTAATTGCCGTTTTTCATAAAAAGCGCCTAAATTCTTGATTTCGTTACACAGGCGTGTTCGTCTTGACCTTACGACAACCTGTCGAAAGGGGCATTTGCCCGCTGACTAGGGGGTTAAGGGATGACGACAGACTATTCAGGACCGCTTCGGCTGGGCCTTTGGGGGCGCTTTCGTCTGGTGGATGCCGATGGCCGGTCTTTTGCGCCGAAAAGCGCGAAAGCACAGGCGCTTGTTGCGATGGTTGCAACCAGTGAAACGGGCAGTCGCGGCCGACTTTGGCTGCAAAAGAAGTTGTGGGCCAACAGTGAGCGCGATCGCGCCTCGGTGTCTTTGCGTCAGGCGCTGAGCGAAGTGCGGCGTGCTTTGGGGCCTGCGCGCGATGTGCTGGTTGCGGATCGGCGCAGTGTCAGTCTGGATTTGTCCGCGATTGAAGTGGTGCCGCGCGAGGGTGATCAGGAGTTTCTGGAAGGGATCGGGCTTGGTGACCGGGATCATGTGTTGGCGAAGTGGCTGGACCGGGAACGATCTGGCGCGACGGTGACGATACCTGAAGTATCGCTTGCCGCGCCGGTTTCACGCCCCGTCCAGCGTCCCGACATGCCGCCCAAAATCATCTTTTACACGTCCGGATCAGACGGACAAACACAGCTGATCGAGGATATTTTTGTAGACTGCGTCGTGCGATCTCTGCGCGAGGCGATGACGGTCGACATCCATCTGGCGTCTGACAAACCACCCCTTGGCAACACGTTTCGGGTTGGTGTTCAGGCTTATACGGTTGAAGGCGCCAAGATTGGCATTCGGGCGCGGATTTCGCATGGAATGGACGAAAGTCTGATCTGGGCGGGCATGACGTCGACGCAGTTGCACGGTGCGCCTCCGGTTGAGGATCTTGAGATCGTGTCGCTGGGCAATCAGTTGATTGATGCTCTGGCGGATGCTTTGACTTTGAAGGTGGATCAGGCACAGGATGTGCGAGATGCGAACCTTTTGATCCGCATGGCCGTGCGGCGGATTTTCCAGATGCGCCCCGAGGCTTTGACCGAAGCAGATGCGATGTTGGTGAAGGCGCAGGAGATTGCGCCGCGCGGGTTGGCGGCGGCGTGGCGGTCGCAGCTTCGCGTTATTCAGGAGGTCGAGCGTCACAACACTCGAAGTGACACGCTGGCTGAAGAAGCGCGCGAGTTGAGCGCCTTGGCGATGGAATTGGAGCCATTGAATTCGATGGTGCTGGCGGCTGTTGCGAATACCCGGCTGGTGCTGGATGAAGACGTGGGTGGTTGTAATGAACTGGCCCGTAAGAGCGTCGGTTTAAATCCATCGAACCCTTTGGCGTGGGACAGTCTGTCGACAGCCAAGCTTTATGCGGGTGAGATCGGCGAGGCGCATGCTTTGGCGGTGCGCGCGCAGCGGATTTCGGCGGGCTCGCCTTTCGGGTTCTGGTGGGATTTCGGGCGATGTCTGACGGCGGC
>JABDQU010000079.1 GCA_013042105.1 Boseongicola sp. | reverse complement strand
ACGCCAGAGTTCTCTGCAATCTGACGCAGCGGCGCTTCAAGCGCCTTGCGCACGATGGCGACACCGGCATTCTGGTCGCTGTTTTCGCCCTTCAGATCTGCAAGAAGCTTTGCAGCCTGAACCAGGGCCACGCCACCGCCGACAACGATGCCTTCCTGAACGGCCGCACGGGTCGCGTTCAGCGCATCGTCGACACGGTCCTTGCGCTCTTTCACTTCCACTTCGGTCATGCCGCCGACGCGGATGACGGCAACGCCGCCCGCCAGCTTGGCCACACGTTCCTGAAGCTTCTCGCGGTCGTAATCCGACGAGGTTTCTTCGACCTGACCGCGGATTTGCGCCACGCGCGCCTCGATCTCGGCCTTGTCGCCGTGACCATCGACGATGGTGGTTTCGTCCTTGGTGATCGACACGCGCTTGGCCGAGCCAAGCATGTCCATCGTGACCGACTCAAGCTTCATGCCGAGGTCTTCAGAGATGACCTGACCACCGGTGAGGATTGCGATGTCCTGCAGCATGGCTTTGCGGCGATCGCCGAAACCTGGTGCCTTGACCGCTGCGATCTTCAGACCACCGCGCAGTTTGTTGACGACGAGCGTGGCCAGAGCCTCGCCTTCGACGTCTTCTGCGATGATGAGAAGTGGCTTTTGCGACTGGATAACCGACTCAAGAAGCGGAACCATTGGCTGCAGCGACGAGAGTTTCTTCTCGTGAAGCAGAATGATGGCGTCTTCCAGCTCGGTGATCATCTTGTCCGGGTTGGTCACGAAGTATGGCGACAGGTAGCCACGGTCGAACTGCATGCCTTCAACGACTTCAGTTTCGGTCTCGAGGCCTTTGTTTTCCTCGACAGTGATCACACCGTCGTTTCCAACTTTCTGCATCGCGTCTGCGATCTGCTGACCGATAGCAGCTTCGCCGTTTGCCGAGATCGTGCCGACCTGTGCAACTTCGTCGCTGTCCTTAACGTCGCGTGCAGCGGCTTTGATCTGCTCAACGACCTTTGCAACGGCTGTATCAACGCCGCGCTTGAGGTCCATTGGGTTCATGCCAGCTGCGACCGACTTCAGGCCTTCTTTGACAATGGCTTGCGCCAGAACCGTTGCAGTTGTTGTGCCGTCGCCGGCTTCGTCATTGGTGCGGCTGGCCACTTCTTTGACCATCTGCGCGCCCATGTTCTCGAACTTGTCTTCAAGCTCGATCTCTTTTGCGACCGATACACCGTCTTTGGTGATGCGTGGTGCGCCGAAAGATTTTTCGATGACGACGTTACGGCCTTTCGGGCCAAGCGTTACCTTCACCGCGTCTGCGAGGGTGTTCACACCCTTCAGCATGCGATTGCGGGCATCTGTGTCGAATTTGACGTCCTTAGCAGCCATGTTGAATGCTCCTGGTTGTCTGGAATTTCAGTTGAATAAGAAAAGTGAGCGCCTTAGCCGATAATGCCGAGGACGTCGCTTTCCTTCATGATGAGCAGCTCTTCGCCGTCCAGTGTGATCTCTGTGCCGGACCATTTGCCGAAGAGAATCTTGTCGCCAGCTTTGACAGCAGGTGCGATCAGCTCGCCCGAGTCTTTGCGTGCGCCTTCGCCTACCGAAATGACTTCGCCTTCGGACGGCTTCTCTTTTGCGCTTTCTGGGATGATCAGACCGCCTGAGGTCTTTTCGTCGCTTTCTACGCGGCGGACCAGTACGCGGTCGTGTAGCGGAGTAAATGCCATGTTGAACGCTCCTTGGTTCAGTTATTCGTTGCGTTAGCACTCGCGCTGAGTGAGTGCTAACGAGGGGGAGATAAGGAACGTGCTGAGGCCTGTCAACCGGACTCGGGCATGAATCCCTTGGGGTTTTTGTGATTCCGATTATTTTTCTGTAAAGCGGGACCAAAGGCGCTGTCGGGTGGCGCAACCAGACCCAATCCGGCCTTTCTTCCGCCCGATATCCCGGCCATCATGGCCCCAACACTTTCACAACAGGACAACCGATCTGATGGTAAGACGCTTCTTAACGATTATCGCTTTGGCACTCACACCCTTTACCGTCGCGGCCCAAAGCTGCGGCACCACTGACCTGATTGAAACGCTCAACCCGGAGGAACGCGCCCGGCTTGATGCCCTTGTTGCGCCGCATGCTTACCCGGTCGGCAATCTCTGGCGCGCCGAGAAAGATGGCTCGACGGTTGTGGTTGCGGGCACGCTGCATGTGCCGGACCTGCGGCTTGATGCGCTGACCGCCCGGATCGACCCTTTCCTGCGCGACGCTGATCTTCTTGTGCTCGAAGCCAGTTCGGAAGACGAAGCAGGCCTTGCCGCCATGGCCGCGACCAAACCCGAACTGTTTTTCATCACCGATGGGCCGACGCTGATCGACCTTTTGTCCGAAGAAGACTGGACCAAAGCAGAGGAACAACTGGCCGCCCTCGGCATTCCCGCATTCGTCGCGGCGCAATTCCAGCCCTGGTATATGAACCTGACGCTGGCCATTCCGCCCTGCGCGCTGGCGCTTGTCCAAAGCGGGGCAAAAGGGCTGGACCGTCAGCTTGAGGATATCGCATTGGAAAGCGACATCCCGGTCAGCTCGCTCGACAACGTGGAAACGGTGATCCGCATTTTCGCCGACGCGCCGTTCGAAGATCAGATGGACGGCCTGCGCTTGACGCTAAACACAACCGATGAAGGCAACGCCAACACCTCAACTCTGATCGAAGCCTACTTCGACGGTCGCACCCGCGAGGGCTGGGAGTTCGGCCGCATCATGGTTGATCGCGCCGGGATCGAGAACGGACAGGAGCTGTTTGACGAGGTCAACACCTCGCTTCTGGTCGAACGCAATCAGAACTGGGAGCCGTTGATCCACGAGATGGTCGAAGGCAAAGACGCGGTGATCGCGGTCGGAGCGGCGCATCTGTCGGGCGAAACCGGAGTTCTGCGCGCGCTTGAACGTGCGGGGTATGCGCTCGAGGCGTTTTAGGCAGGGCGTGCGGCGCAGTTTGTCTGACTTGTAGACAAACCGGTCATTACATCCCCGGCAGAGAATGGCCGTTCAGCCTGCATCGCCGACGCTATGGTTCGCCAGTGGCCCCTTCACACGCATAGCTTCACTCAGTGGTGCGTCCGTCAAAGTGTTCGTGGGACGCGTCAGCTTCGGCCTTGGTCTTGTGGACCGTGCCTTCGATATGCTCGGGCGGGCCGTAGATCGTATAGAGACGTAACGGTTCCGAGCCGGTGTTGATGACGTTGTGCCTGGCACCCGCGGGAACAATGATGCCATCATCGGCCTTCACCTGATTTGCAACATCGTCGATCCAGACTTCGCCCCGACCCGTCTCGAAACGAAAGAACTGATCGCGGTCTTCGTGAACCTCCGCACCGATCTCCTCGCCGGGTTTGAGTGCCATGAGCACGAGCTGGATGTTCTTTCCGGTATAGAGAACCTGGCGGAAGTCGTCGTTTTCCTCGGTCAGTTTCTCTATATTATCTGCAAAACCTTTCATCTCAGAAATCTCCTTATGGCGAAAGCAAAACGCAGCGAACCCAACGGTATCCGCCTGCGGTTGATAGTCGCCGCTCGCGGGGTCGCTTTTGATATTCGTCAAGGCATTGGGACGGCAATGTGCTTGATGAATTTCAACTGGCCAATCGGAATCAGGAGAACGTCATGGCTGAATTGGAAGACGAAAAGAATAAAGCATTGGTCATCGACATTCCCGAGGCGGTTGGCGTGTTCGATACTTTTGAGGATCTGCAACAGGCGTTTTACGATCTTCGGATGGTTGGGTTTCACCGTTCCGACATCAGTCTTTTGGCAGGCGAGGACACTTTGAAGGATAAGCTCGGGAAGGCGTATTGGCGGTCCTCGGATTTGGAAGACGATCCACGCGCACCACGGGCGCACTTTGTGTCCGAAGAAGCCATCGGCGAGTTGGAGGGCGCCATCGCCGGTGGTTTCTTCTTTGTCGGCTCGTTCATCGCGATGGCGGCAATGCTGACACCCGCCAGCACACTTGCCGCATCGATTGCCGCAGTTGCCATCGGCGGCAGCCCCGCTGCGGTGCTCGGTGCAGTGCTGGCCCGGCGCGTTGGCAAGCAGCACAAGGAGTATTACGCAAACCAGATTGAGCGGGGTGGCATCCTGCTTTGGGTTCGGGTTCGTGACAAAGAACACGAGCAACTGGCAGCGAAGATCATGAAAGGCCACTCCGGGCGTGATGTTCACGTGCATTCATGGAGTAAGTGAGACTTTCCGAGACACTCGAAAACAAAAAACGCCGCCCCTTCGCAGGAGCGGCGTTCTCATCTCTTCAAAAAGTCCCGCAGATTTACTCTGCGTTCTCTTCCGGCTTGGCTTCTTCGCCAGTTTCCTGATCGACAACTTTCATCGACAGGCGCACCTTGCCGCGGTCGTCAAATCCGAGAAGCTTGACCCAAACCTCCTGACCT
>JABDQU010000068.1 GCA_013042105.1 Boseongicola sp. | reverse complement strand
TTGTGAACGCAGCTGACGGCCCAATGCCACAGACACGCGAGCACATCCTGCTGGGTCGCCAGGTCGGCATCCCGACGATGGTTGTCTACATGAACAAGGTTGACCAGGTTGACGACGAAGAGCTTCTCGAGCTCGTCGAGATGGAAATCCGCGAACTTCTGTCCAGCTACGACTATCCTGGCGACGACATTCCTGTGATCCCTGGTTCGGCGCTTGCCGCTCTGGAAGGTCGCGATGAGGAAATCGGTGAGAAGTCGATCCGCGCGCTGATGGAAGCGGTCGACACATGGATCCCAACACCTGAGCGCGCTGTTGACCAGCCGTTCCTGATGCCGGTTGAGGACGTGTTCTCGATCTCGGGTCGCGGAACAGTTGCAACGGGTCGTGTTGAGCGTGGCGTGATCAACGTCGGTGACGAAATCGAAATCGTTGGCGTTAAGGACACCAAGAAGACCACTTGCACGGGCGTTGAGATGTTCCGCAAGCTTCTGGATCGTGGTGAAGCAGGCGACAACATCGGCGCGCTTCTGCGTGGTGTTGATCGTGACGGCGTTGAGCGCGGTCAGGTTCTGTGTAAGCCGGGTTCGGTGACACCGCACACGAAGTTCGAGGCAGAAGCCTACATCCTGACGAAGGATGAAGGTGGCCGTCACACGCCATTCTTCGCGAACTACCGTCCACAGTTCTACTTCCGTACAACGGACGTGACAGGCACGGTTGAGCTGGCCGCAGGCACCGAGATGGTGATGCCGGGCGACAACGTGTCGTTCTCGGTTGAGCTGATCGCACCGATCGCGATGGAAAACGGTCTTCGCTTCGCGATCCGCGAAGGCGGCCGTACTGTTGGCGCGGGCGTTGTGTCCAAGATTATTGACTAAACATAAACCGGTTCGATGTGGGGCAGGGTGACCTGCTCCACCTCTCAACGAAAGGATAAGACCATGGCAGTCGCCAGTCAGAACATCCGCATTCGGCTTAAGGCCTTCGATTACCGCGTGCTGGATGCGTCCACACAGGAAATCGTGAACACAGCCAAGCGCACAGGCGCTTCGGTTCGTGGCCCGATCCCAATGCCAAACAAAATCGAGAAATTCACGGTTCTCCGTGGTCCGCACGTCGACAAGAAGTCGCGCGACCAGTTCGAGATCCGCACGCACAAGCGTCTTCTCGACATCGTTGACCCCACACCACAGACCGTTGACGCGCTGATGAAGCTCGACCTCGCTGCCGGTGTGGACGTTCAAATTTCGGTCTAAGGAGGGTATCTTATGCTGCGCTCTGGTGTGATCGCAAAGAAAGTCGGCATGACCCGGCTGTTCATGGACGACGGTAAGCAGATCCCTGTGACCGTTCTCCAACTCGACAAACTTCAGGTCGTCGCAAAACGCACGGCTGAGACGGATGGCTATTCGGCTGTTCAGCTCGGCGCGGGCACTGCGAAGGCCAAGCGGACGTCTCAGGCAATGCGCGGACACTTCTCCGCCGCAAAAGTCGAGCCAAAGCGGAAGATCGCGGAATTCCGGGTTGATCCGGAAAACCTGATCGACGTGGGCGAAGAGATTACCGCGAACCATTACTTTGAAGGCCAGTTCGTTGACGTGTCTGGCACGTCGATTGGTAAGGGCTTTCAGGGTGCTATGAAGCGCTGGAACTTCGGCGGCCTTCGCGCCACGCACGGTGTGTCTATCTCGCACCGTTCGCATGGTTCGACAGGTCAGTGTCAGGATCCAGGTCGCGTCTTCAAAGGCAAGAAGATGGCTGGACACATGGGTGCTGCCCGCGTGACAACGCAAAACCTGCAAGTGGTCCGCACGGACGCTGGCCGTGGCTTGATCATGGTCAAAGGCGCTGTACCCGGATCGAAGGGTGGATGGGTGACAATCAAAGACGCGGTGAAGAAGCCGACGCCTGAGAATGTGATCCTGCCAGCTGCGTTGAAGTCCGCCGCTGAAGAAGCTGAAAAAGCCGCCGAAGAAGCTGCAGCAGCCGCTGCTGCTGAAGCAGAGGCCGCAGCTGCTGAAGCTGCTGCTGCTGAGCAGGCCGCGATGGAAGCTGCTGAAGCTGAAGAAGCGAAAACGGATGTAGTAGCGGAAGCCGAAGCGGCTGAAGCTGAGAAGAAGGACGGTGAGTGACATGAAACTCGACGTGATCAAACTGGACGGCAAGAAAGCCGGGTCGGTC
>JABDQU010000067.1 GCA_013042105.1 Boseongicola sp. | reverse complement strand
AGCAGGTTCCAGACTTCCAGCGCTTTCGCCTTGTCGACACCGTTCTTGGCAGCACCTTCCAGAAACTTCGGCCGCTCGGCGTCCATGGCGGCCTGAATTTTCTTACCCATCGCACGCCGCAGCAAGTCCGCGCCGCCGAGCGAGTAGCCCGCCATTTCCTGTGCGATCTGCATCACCTGTTCCTGATAAACGATGATGCCCTGCGTCTCGTCCAGGATATGGTAAATCGACGGATGCAAACGCTCCCGTTCGGCACGCGCATTCTTCACGTCGCAATACTGCGGAATGTTCTCCATCGGCCCGGGACGATAAAGCGCCACAAGGGCCACGATATCTTCGATACAGGTCGGCCGCATGCGCCGAAGCGCATCCATCATGCCCGAGCTTTCCACCTGAAACACAGCGACCGTGCGCGCTTTGGCATAGAGCTCATAGCTCTTTTCATCATCAAGCGGGATCAGCCCGATATCGTTCTCAGTGCCCGCGTCCGGCTCGTAAAGCTTGGTTCCATCGGCGGCCACATCCAGCGACCGCCCGCTCGCCAGGATCTGATCAATCGCGTTCTGAATGACCGTCAGCGTCTTCAGCCCCAGAAAGTCGAATTTGACCAAACCGGCTTGCTCGACCCACTTCATATTGAACTGCGTCGCTGGCATTTCGGAACGTGGGTCGCGATAGAGCGGCACAAGCTTGTCCAAAGGCCTGTCGCCAATAACCACACCCGCTGCGTGGGTCGAGGCGTTCCGCAAAAGCCCCTCAACCTGTTGGCCATAATCCAACAAGCGCGCCACGACTTCCTCGGCCTTCGCTTCTTCCCGAAGACGCGGCTCATCCGCCAAGGCCTTTTCGATCGAAACGGGTTTCACACCCTCGACCGGGATCAGCTTCGACAACCGATCTACCTGCCCATAAGGCATCTGCAAAACCCGCCCCACATCTCGCACGGCTGCTTTCGACAAAAGCGCGCCAAAGGTGATGATCTGTCCCACCTTGTCGCGCCCGTATTTCTCCTGAACATAGCGGATCACTTCCTCGCGGCGGTCCATGCAAAAGTCGATGTCGAAGTCCGGCATCGAGACACGTTCGGGGTTCAAAAACCGCTCAAACAGCAAGGAATAGCGCAAAGGATCAAGGTCAGTGATCGTCAACGCATAAGCCACCAGTGATCCCGCACCCGACCCGCGCCCCGGGCCGACGGGAATGTGGTGATCCTTGGCCCACTTGATAAAGTCCGCAACGATCAGGAAATAGCCCGGAAAGCCCATGCCTTCGATGATGCCAAGCTCAAACTCCAGCCGTTTTTCGTAGTCTTCTACCGGCGCAACGGCCTCAATCACCGCAAGTCGGTTCTTCAGACCCTCGAACGATTGTCGGCGCAACTCTTCGATCTCGTTGTCGGCGAACTTTGGCAGGATTGGGTCGTGGCGCTCAACGGCAAAGGCACAGCGCCGTGCGATCTCAACCGTGTTCTCCAAAGCTTCCGGCAAATCCGCAAACAAAGCCGCCATCTCGGCAGGTGTCTTGAAATAATGCTGCGGTGTCAGACGCCGACGCGGGGCCTGCTGATCCACATACGCGCCGTCCGCAATGCAGATCAAAGCATCATGCGCCTCATACATTTTCTGGTCAGTGAAATAGACATCGTTGGTGGCAACCAGCGGCAGCTCCATCGCATAGGCCATCGCAATCTGCGGTGCCTCAGTCAGTTTCTCTGCCTCAGGCGCTTGCCCGTTCTCGGTCGGATGCCGCTGCAACTCCACATAAAGCCGGTCACCGAAAGTCGCCGCTAATTGCGTCATCAATGCTTGCGCCTTGGGCTTTTGGCCCGCCCGCAACAAACGCCCAACCGGACCATCCGGACCGCCCGTCAGACAAATCAGCCCTTCCGAGAACTCAGCCAACTCCTCAAGCGTCACATGCGGATAATCCGCCTCGCGCAGATACAAAGCCGAATTCAGCTTCATCAGACATTCATACCCGTCGCGTGTTTGCGCCAGCAAAACAATGGGTGCCGGACGAACAGGCTTTTCGCCTGGGGCAGGGGTTTCATACGCCAGATCCACCTGACATCCGACAATCGGCTGAATACCTGCCCCAAGCGCAGAAACAGAAAATTCCAGCGCCGAGAACATGTTGTTGGTATCGGTCACCGCAACAGCAGGCATTCCGGCTTTCTCACAAAGGCCCGGCAGTTTTTTCAACCGCATCGCCCCCTCAAGAAGCGAATATTCCGTGTGCAGACGAAGGTGGATGAATTTGGGATCTGTGCTCATGCCCGCACCGTATTTTGTGAAACCAAAACGCGAAAGCACCAAGTGCGGACGATCCACAGAAAAAGGTTAGCTATTTGGCTAACTTTCTTGAC
>JABDQU010000061.1 GCA_013042105.1 Boseongicola sp. | reverse complement strand
ATTTGAGGGCGATATGGCGAACCAACCTTTCACGGGCGCAGGTACCGGGGCTCCGGACTGGTCAATGATCCCGGCGCCCGAAGATGACGGCGCGGCGGATCACCTGACGGGCATGGCAATGCCTGCGGTGTCCTTGCCGGCCACGTCTGGTGATACGGTTTCGTTGAACGAATTGCCGGGGCGGGTTGTGGTTTACATCTATCCGATGACCGGCCAGCCGAACGTGGCATTGCCGGATGGGTGGGATGACATTCCTGGCGCTCGCGGATGCACGCCGCAGTCCTGTTCGTTCCGCGATCATTTTGAAGAGTTGCAGGCGCTGGGCGTGGATCAGGTGTTTGGATTATCGACGCAGGACACGGAGTATCAGAGCGAAGTCGCCGAGCGGTTGCATTTGCCTTTTCCGGTGCTGTCGGATGCTTCGGGTGCTTTGACTGAGGCGCTTAACTTGCCGGTTATGGAGGTCGAGGGCCGCGTGCTTTTAAAGCGGATGGCCTGGGTGATTGAAGACGGTGTGATCGTGCAGACCTTCTATCCGGTGTTCCCGCCGGACCGGAATGCGGATGATGTTCTGGCGTGGCTGCGCGCGCGTTAACGATCTATTTGCGACATTTTTGAAGGCGCGATTGTGACAGATTGCGCAGGCGGGACGGGTAGCCTTTCTCGGTAGAGGGAGAGGTTTTGCTATGGGAGAGCAATGGCAAATCGTTCTGGTGAGCCGCACCATCGGTGCGGATCGTGGGCGGGCCGCGCGAGGGAGACCGACGGTTTGAGCGCCGTCTGAACTGCCCTTTTCATCCTCACAGGACTCTCCATATGACCCGCACTCAAACACGTCGATCCGGTGGTCGCGCAGCGCGCCACGCTTTGCGATCCGCGCCACTTGCAGAAGATGTTCGCCCCATTCGCGGAGGCATGTCAGGCGGCACCCTTAAGGCGCTGAGCGACGCCGAAGTGCTGCGCATTCACAAGGCCGCGTTAACAGTTCTTGACGAGATCGGGATCGCAGATGCGCCCGCCTCGGGGATTGAGATCATGGTTAACGCCGGGGCGCGCCTGGGAGATGACGGCCGTTTGCGGTTTTCGCCTGCATTGGTTGAAGACATGCTGGCGAAGGCCGCACGCAACATCACTCTGCATGGGCGTAAGCCGGAAAATGACATGATTTTGTCCGGGACCAGAGTGCATTATGGAACGGCGGGTGCGGCGGTGAATATGGTCGACCCTGCGGGGCGAAATTACCGGCACTCGACGTTGCAGGATTTGCATGATGCGGCGCGGATCACCGATCAGCTGGACAATATTCATTTTCTGCAACGCCCGATGGTGGCGCGGGATTTGCCGGACAATCTGGAGCTGGATCTGAACACGCTTTATGCGTGCTGCACCGGAACGACAAAGCATGTGGGAACGTCGATAACTGAGCCGGCAAATGCGCAGGCCTGTCTGGACCTTGCGTATGCGATGGCGGGCGGCGAAGACGCGTTTCGCGCACGGCCTTTTGTGAGCAATTCCAATTGTTTCGTGGTGCCTCCGCTGAAGTTTGCGACCGAGAGTTGTGAGGTCATGGAAGCCTGTATTCGGGGCGGAATGCCGGTGCTTTTGCTGAGCGCCGGGATGGCCGGGGCGACGGCGCCGGCGACGCTGGCGGGGGCGATTGTGCAGGCGGTGGCCGAATGCCTTGCAGGGATCGTTTACGTCAATGCGATCCAGCCGGGGCATCCGGCGATTTTTGGCACCTGGCCGTTTGTGGTGGATCTGCGCACAGGTGCGATGTCGATCGGGTCGGGAGAGCAGGCCTTGTTGACGGCGGGGTGTGCGCAGATGCACCAGTTTTACGGGCTTCCAGGTGGTGCGGCGGCAGGTGCCTCGGATTCCAAACTGCCGGACATGCAAGCCGGTTGGGAGCAGATGTGCTCGAACGTGATGGCCGGGTTGTCAGGGCTGAACATGGTTTATGAGGCAGCGGGGATGCATGCGTCTTTGCTGGGGTTTTGCCACGAGTCCCTGATCCTTGGGGACGATATTATCGGGCAGGCGTTAAGATGTCTTAAGGGCATCGAAGTGACGGATGACACATTGGCGATAGAGGCGATGCGCGAGGTTTGCCTGGGCGGGCCGGGGCATTATCTGGGCGTGGGCGAGACCTTGGCGCGGATGGAGACGGACTATGTTTATCCATTTCACGGAGATCGCACGAGTCCGAAGGAATGGGACGAGAACGACAAGCCGGATTTGATTGCGGGCGCGCGGGCGCGCAAGGAGGCGATGCTGGCGGGCGCGTCTCAGGCGGCGCTGGACCCGATGCTGGACCGGACTATTCGTGCGCAGTTTCCGATAAAATTGTGAAGGGTTTTGGGGACGCTGTCCCCGTCGCCTGTCGGCGACTCCCCTGGGATACTTTTTGCCAAAAAGAATGGGATGAATTGGAAGTGAGTTGACCGCGCTGGTCTTGCCTTGCATGACAGGGCAAAACAACGGAGCAGTCATGGCCACGCCCGCGCCTTTTTCACGCTACGAATTCCTGATCGCATGGCGCTATTTGCGCGCGAAACGCGCCGAGGGCGGCGTCAGTGTCATGACGTGGATTTCGCTGATCGGGATCATGTTGGCAGTGGCCGCGTTGATCATCACGCTGGCCGTTCGGGCGGGGTTTCGCGATGAGTTTGTGTCGACGATCCTTGGGGCGAATGCGCATGTCACCGTTTATAATCAGGCGGTTCGCGCTGAAAACGGGCAGGTGAGCC